>NZ_SIHJ01000003.1:300000-476071 GCF_007859765.1 Posidoniimonas corsicana | reverse complement strand
CTTCGGGATCACCTCTTCTGGACCGTGCTTCTTACCCTTCGGCATCCTTCTACCTCCTCAAAGGTCATGTCCTCGACGCCCGGGATTATCCCAAACGGCGTGGACTTATTTGAAGGGGCTGGGTCAGTGGCTGATGTGGGCTGCTGAGAACCTGAGTCTGCTCGCAACCGGGGCTGCACAAATTCTACCGCCCGGCGGACGACGCCTGGGTGTCGGAGGTAAAGGGGACATTCTGGCTCTGTCGAAAACCCCATCTTGCTAGCTAAACAACGTCGCCGCATGCGTTCGTACAGAGTGGATGGCGACGACAAGCAAGTCCCCGGCGGCGGTGCTACACGCGGCTTGGCGGGTTGCGCAGGATGCACTGCCGGCGTACTCTCACCGGCTGGTGGCACTGCTTCGGTGCCACTGCCCAGCTTGCTGGCAGTGCGAAGCGTGTGCAGGGTTCGCACTGCCAAACAAGTTGGCAGTGGCACCGAGTAGCAGTGCCACCGGCCGATTTCCGACCTTGGATCAGCGGGCTAGCTCGTTGGACAACCTTCTTGAACCGGACGAATGCTGCCGAAGCTATTCACGAACATCACTAGTATACAACCCGGAAGACTCTATGAAGGCGTCTATTCGCTTAGCACCAACCTTGGCATGCCCGCTAAGTTTCTCCATCGCAACTGCTAAGTAAGACCCCACTCCTCGTGCAATACGATACGGCAATTCCTCGTCAGGGAACTGCATAGATGTATCGTATCGCTGGCCTCGCATTGGCCAGCTTGGGAACGAATGATCTACCATTTCTTGGGCTGCATTCAGGAACCCGACCGTGGTCGATTCGTATCCCTTGTCTTGAACTGCTGAGCTTAATACAGAAACGATTCCTTCGTAGACACCGGACAGGTCGGCCCCATCAATTCCTGCATGAGCAAGCAAGTCTTCTAGTTCGTCGCACTGCCTCTCTAGAGTCGTCATATTCCTACAATTCGACTGTCAGCCCATGGCCTGTATCAATACTAAGAAACTGCTCGATCTCAGACCATGGTATTACCCTCAGAACGCTAGGCCTGTCGGCGCCCGATCGGAGAAAGTCTGCATATGAAGTTGACGGAACAGTGTGTCGGTCGCACTCAGTTGACGCACTGCCGTAGAAGGTCGTCCTTACTGGAATCTGAGCATCTATTCACTCTCTTCCTCTTCCACAGGCGCCGGAATCAAGTCGCCAGAGATGAACCCCGTGGCGTGCACTGAGGTAACGGTTCGACTTCGGACCGCTCCGCTAGCGGCGTGTGAGCAGCGCGCCCACTGAGATGAAGTGGAACTCGTAGCGGGCCGGGTCGTCGATCAGCCGCTGCTCCACCCGCTGGTAGATCGACTCGAGCGTGTCGGCCTGCAGGGGACTGTCCGGCAACGCCGCGGCCAGGATCGCCTCGGTGAACGCCCGCAGGAAGCCGGTGTAGTCTTTCGCCCAGGCGGACCGGTCGCCCGACTCCGCGAACGCCGTGTTGAAAGGGATCGGCACGTCGTGGCTCGCGTGCCGCTCCAGCCGGAAGCACGCCGCCAGGCGGTCGTCGGCTTCGATCGGCCGCACCAGCTCTTCGACGGTGCGGAAGTAGATCGGGAAGACCAGCCGCTCGTACACCGCGCGGTCGAGCGTCCCGTCGTCCACGCCGTCGAGCACCGCGTCGCTCAGCACGTCGTAGATGCCGTGGCTGGTTGAGTGCCGATCGTCGCGTCCGAACACCTGCACCAGCAGCTTGCCGCCTGGGACCAGCTCCGCGGCCCGGGCCGCGTAGAAGTTGTGCAGGTCCTGCTCCGCCTGCCGGCGGTACGGCGCCCGCTCGTCCTCGCTGACCGACACGCCCTCCCGCGGCGCCAGCGGGCCGGGGCCCATCGGCAGGATGAAGTTCGGCAGCCCGGCGTCGGGCCGCTTGTCGAGGAACCCGATCGCGTTGAACGTGGTCGCGATGTGCAGCGACGCCGGCGGGACCAGGCGGCCGAACGCGGTGCCGCCCACCGCGCCCACAAACACGTCGTCCGACGTTACGGCCGCCGTGCCGCCCGGGTAGAGATTGGCAAACAGGCGGTTGAAGTCGTTGGTCGGCAGGTCGCTGAACAGCAGCCACAGCGAGCGGGACGTCGCAAACCGCAACCGCCGCGCTACCCGGTCCAGCGCGTAGAGCGCGTTGGCGCCCTCCGACGAGCCGATGTCCATCACGCCGACCGGCGCAGGGTCGCCGCCCGCCAGCGGCAGGTCGGCGACCGCCTCTTCCAACCAGGGGAGGAACTCGTCGAGCGCCGACCGCTGGCCGCCCGAGTGAGCATCGTAGAAGCCGCCCGCCTTCATCCCGGTGGTCGTTGGCATGGTTGTTTCCTTTAGATCCCCCTGGGCCCGAAAGACCGGAGTCTTGTCACTTTCTAGACACACCTTTGCGCCCGCGCAAGACTGGCTGCCGAGGCTACGACGCCTAGCATTCGACCGCATTGGGCGGCCGGAATCCACTACCATCCGGCAGGCAAGCGATCCTGCTACGATGGTGACGGCGCCGCTCGATTCAATTCTACTCCCAAGAAACGCCTGTCGAGTACGAAGAGGCCGGTAACACGCCGCCTACGATCACAGCAAGTAGAGAACCACCTATGAGAGCACGTGGTCGGGTCAGACCCAGCAAGCCGACGTCGGCCATCGGCTGCATAGTGGGCGTGTTGTTCGTTGGGATTGGGGTGTTCGTTGCCATCCCCGGCGCCGGCGGCTTCGGCGTTCTCTGGACGATGGTCGCGATAGCGATCACCGGCTACCACGCCCTGAATCTGTTCACCGAGCACGGCGTGGCCCAAGAGGTCGTCGAGTTCGACACGCCGCCTCGCCCGGATTCGCCTCCCGCCCCTAAGGAAACACCCGAAGAGCGTCTCACCCGGCTGACAGCGCTAAGGGAGAAGGGCTTGATCAGCGAGCAGGAATACGAGCAGCAGCGCCAGCGGATCCTTGATGAGATCTAGGAACTACCCGCGTTCGACGCGGGTCTCGATGACTTCGGCGTCGATGATCTCGTCGCGGCCGCGGTGGGGTTCGCCCATCGTTGCGCCGCCGGGGGGGCCGGAGAAGCTGGTCGCGACCCGCACGTTCCGCGCGGCCCAGGCCTTGATCAGGCGTTTGACGATCGCCCGCAGCGGCGGGATCAAGAGGCTGAAGCCGAACGCGTCGGTCAGGATGCCGGGCGTGATCAGCACCGCGCCGGCGACCAGGATCAGCGCGCCGTCGAACAGCGCGTCGCCCGGCATCTTGCCGCCCGCCATCTCTTGGCGGATCCGCGTCAGCGTTTGCAGGCCCTGCTGCTTGGCGAGGGTTGCGCCCAGCACGCCGGTCAGCAGCACCAGCGCGATGGTTGCCGGAAGGCCAATGCCGTGCGCGGCCAGCCGGTACAGGATCGCGAACTCCGTGACCGGGATCGCGACGAACAGGAAAATGAGCAGGAGCAGTGGCACAGTGGGATCCTACGGAAGGCTCGCCGGCGTGGCAATCGGCCGTTTGACGGGCGTGGGCGTCCAGCAGCTGTTCGCCGCTAGGCGCCGCGGATTGGGGCGGGTCCCCGCCGGGCGAGCAGATATATCGCAATCGGCGCAGTGCCCAGGAGCAGGATCCCCAGGTAGTTGGCGGCCAGGTCGGACAGCTCGGCGCCGCGGTAGGGGGTGAGCAGGTTGGTGGCCTCCTCCAGCGTGCAGAGCGCCGCGGCGATGGTTGCGCCGAGCCCGAGCGCCGCCCACGGCGACCCCGTGCGCCGCCCCAGCAGCACGCAGTTGATCAGCAACGCCAGCCCGCCAGAGAACAGCGTGTGCAGCAGCTTGTCGCCCATGGGCGCGGAGTGCACCTCGTTGATCAGCGGCGCGTAGCGGCCCAGGTCGGCCGAGACCGCCAGGGCGACGCTGATCAGCAGGTAGGCGCAAAGGATCCAACGCATATCTTCTTCCTCGGTCAATCAGCGGAGCGGCTTCTCGGGAATCCCATCGCCGGCGGCAAGCGGGGCGTGCGCGATTCCGGATGTCGCGGTTGCAAGAGCCGGGCGGCCATGCCTGGCACAGAGGGGCGGGCGGCTACTCTTGGCGGGGCGCCCGGAACACGGCCGGGGTGAGCTCCTTGATCTGGGGGCCAAGCCCCGGCGTCAGGTCGCTGCGGACCAGCACTACGTCGGACTCGCCCTGCCCGGCCGCGGCCTTGCCGTTGTGGTTCACGAACAGGTCGGAATCCATGGCAGGGCAGTCGCAGTGGACCTGGAAGCCGACGCTGCCGTCCTGATAGAGCACGTTCTGACCGCCCTTGGCGCCGTGGTTCAGGCTCACCCAGCCATCTGGCGTGTAGGTGGGGGCGTCGCTGAGGATCGGCGAGCGGGAGTTCTCGTAGTTGAGGATCGGGTAGTAGACGCCGTCATCGACGTAGCCCAGGCGGTAGGCGTAGCTGCCCGCCATCCAGCGGCGGAGCTGGGCCAGCACCTCGCCCTTGGCCTGCTCGAGCTGCTCGGGCGTGGGCGCGACAATGATCAGCCGCGCCTTGCTGTTGCGTAGCTTCTCCTGCAGACCAGAGGCGCGGCACCACAGGAGCCGCTGCAGCTCGGATTGGCTCATCACGCCGCTCTCGACCAGGCGGACGGCGAACATGCCGGCGTTCTCGTCGCGGCGAATGTAGGGGAAGTGGCCGCGGGGTTTCTTGGTCGGTCGGTCGCTGTCGACTGACCGATCCAGCTTGACGCGCATGACCGCCGGGTCGGCGTTGTCGCCTAGGGAGAACGCGTTGCGCTCGGCGTACAGCTGCATCGCCTTGCCGATCTCGCGCATGTTGTCTTCGCAGAGCAGCCGGCGAGAGGTCGCGCGGCTCTGCGGCAGCGCGGGCAGCAGCATGGCGGTGACCGCCAGCAGCACGCCGGCGGCGACGCAGACATCGACAAACGTGAACCGCGACTTGTGGCACGGGGCGTCGACGCCGTCGCGCAGCGCGGACAGGCGGGAGATGCAATCGGCCGTGCGATCGGCCAAGCCGTCGGGGCAGTCGTGCTGGGGGGCCGGGTCGGCGTCGTCTGTCAGGCCCAGGCCCGCGCGGATCTGCTCCAGCTCTTTCCGCAGGCAGGGCTCGTTGGCCAGACGGGCCTCAAGCTCGGCGCGCTCGGCTTCGTCCAACTCTCCCAACAGATAGCAGACAAGCTTCTCGCGCATCGGGACGCCGGCTTCCGGTTGCAGATTCAGGCCGGCCCGGCGGCGCTGGTTGAGCGACGCCGGGCCCTGCCTAGTGTAACCCGTACAACGGGAGGCTGCCGAGAAATCTGGTCAACACTGCGACGCCGCCCGCTGTGGGCCGTGCCGCTCCGGTGCTAGTCCCAGTCCTGCCACGCCTTGCCGAGCTGGCCGATGGCCGAGTGCAGACGGCTCTTTACCGTCCCCACGGGCACCGACAGCTCCGCCGCGGCCTCGCGGTACTTGAGGCCGTCGAAATAGACCAGCGAAACGGCCGATCGGAGCTGCTCCGGCAAGGCGGCGACCGCCTTCCGTACCCACTCCATACGCTCGCGGCGGTCAAAGCGTTCGTTCGGGCCGAGCTCTTTGCTGCCCAAAAGATCGATCAGGGCGCCGACTTCTTCGCTCTCGGCGCGGTTCGGCTTATCCAGGCTGACCGCTTGGTGCCGGCGGTTACGGCGCTGCAGGTCGATAGCCTGGTTGGTGGCGATGGTGTAGAGCCAGGGGCGGAACTTGCGGCCCGAGTCGAAGCTGTCGGCCTTCAGGTGCACCTGCAGGAACGCCGCCTGGAAGGCGTCTTCGGCCATGCCGGCGTCGCCTAGGTAGCGGCGCAGGTAGTTGTAAAGCTCTCGCTCGTAACGCTTTATGAGCGCCGCCAAGTGACCGCCGGCGGGGTCCCGCTGGTGTTCGGCCAGCACCTGCTCGTCGGTGCGCGCCTTGGCGTCTGCGTTTATGGTCTTCCCCTTAGCCATCGCGGGCTCCAATGTTCCGGTAGAAACGTGGGTGCGTGCCTCCGTGGACTGCGTCTTCATGGTTACGAACTCCTGATCACAGGGCTCGACGCCAAAGGGGAACCAGATCCATGACTCCCCGCCGTCATTAGTGTTTTTCCAAGGGCCCCCGCGTCCTCCTCTGCGTATCCCTGGGCCTTGGGCGAGCCAGCCTGTTGTGGACTCCGCCACGGCTGACCCTCGATGAGTCGCAACACGCCTCTAGCTGACTGATTGTAACGACTCGATCTATGGATGAGCTAACGCAACCCCTGTGCCGGTGAGGACTTACGGGGCTTCCGACTCAACCCGACTACCCGCGTAACTCTTTACGTTCTATCTACTTACGCACTCGCACCAACGGTTGGTTCGGCCGATTTGGGAAAAAAACACCCGTTCCGATCCTGCCAATTTTGCATGCCGTTGTAGGGTGGACACCTACCGACTGTCGCAGAACGGTCCAGATGCGTATCAACTTGAGACCCCCCGACTGGCAATCATCCGTGCCAAAACTGCTGGGCTCCGACTGGATTATTCGCCGGTGGTTGGGAAGTCTTGCAGGGTTAGAACCCGGTACACCTCGATGAGTTCCTCGCTGGTCCCCGCCACCCCGGACGAAGTAGACTTATTGCGGCCAGCAGCAGGCCTCATCCACTACCCTGTGGGGACCGCCTTGATGTGGACGCCCTACCAGCTCCCGGACCACCTGATCGTGCTGCCGGTGCTGACAGCCGGGTCAGACCCGCGCTACCAGCGAACCGCTGACGCGGCGGACCAGGCCGCGGACCTCCAGCACGCTCAGCGTCGACAGCACGCGGTGGACCGGCACGCCCGACTGCTGCACGACGTGGTCCATCTGGGTGGGGGCGGCGCCGATGGCCTGCAGGACTGACTGCTCGACGTCGTTAAGGTTGAGCTCAGCGACGCTCCGCAGTTGTCCGCCGCCCGGCCGCGGCACGCCCTCGACCAGCGGGCCGAGTTCCTCCAGCACGTCGTCGACGGTGGCGACCAGCTTCGCGCCGTCCTGGATCAGCTTGTGGCAACCCTTGGACAGGCGGCTGTCGACCGGTCCGGGAACGGCGAACACCTCGCGTCCCTGCTCGTAGGCGTGCCGCGCTGTGATGAGCGAACCGGAGCGGTCGGCGGCCTCGACCACCAGCACCCCGAGCGACACGCCGCTGATGATGCGGTTGCGTTGGGGGAATGCGCCGCTCATCGGAGGGCGCAGCAGCGGCGCCTCGCTGAGCACGGCGCCCTGCTTGGCGATCTCGAGCGACAGTTCGGCGTTCTCCGGCGGGTACGGCTTCAGGAGCCCGTTGGCCAGCACCGCAATCGTGCGACCGCCCGCCCCCAGGGCGCCGCGGTGCACGGCCGTGTCGATGCCGCGGGCCATGCCGCTAACCACGGTGACTCCGGCGCGGGCGAGCGCCGCTGCGAGCCGCTCTGCCTGGTCGAAGCCGTAGCGAGTGGCGTGCCGCGATCCAACAATGGCAACCGCCAGCTGATCGGTCGGCAGCAGCTCGCCCCGCACGAACAGCAGCGGCGGCGGATCGGGGATCTCGCGCAGGGCGCGGGGGTAGGAGTCCGAGTCGCGCAGCACAATCGCGATCCCGTGACGGGCCGCGCGGTCCAGCTCGGACTGCGCGTCGATCTCCTCGCGCGCCGACGCGATGCGGCCGGCGAGCGTCGCGCCGACTCCCTCGACGCCGGTCAGGCGTTCGGCAGGCTGGGCGAGTATCTGCTCGGCGTCGCCGAACGCGGCCTGCAGGTTCTCGCGCAGGCGCGGCCCCACGCCGCGGACCAGCGACAAACAGACTTCGGCCAGCAGCCGCTGGTCGTCGGGCGGAGGCATAGCAGCGGAGACCGGGGCACGAACCCGGCGCACGCCGCGCTGGGGCTTACCGCAGTCTAGTCACCCGCGGCGCCGCTTGCAGCGATTTACCGGACGGCCCGCGTATCAACGCCCGGGCAGCGGGCCTCACAGAACAGCTTGACCAGTTCCGCGACGCCCTTGGCGCCCATTTTAGTCATGATCTTCGCACGGCGGAGCTCGACCGTGCGGAGTCCGATGCCGAGCTTCTTGGCGGTCTCTTTGTTGGCGAGCCCCTCGAGCATCGAGTCGAGCACCTGGCGTTCGCCCTGGGTGACGGTCTCGAGCCGTTGCCGCAGGACCATCGTGCGGAGCCGTCGGCCCTCGGTCTCGCGGCCGTACTCCAACGCCTCGCGGATGGCGTCGCACGGGTCGACGTCGTGCGAAGCGAGGTCGACCACGTCCCGCGCGCCCAGTCGGAGCACGCCGACCACTTCCGGCAGCTTCGGCGAGTTGCAGACCGCGACAACCGGCAAGCCAGGGTGCACGTGGTTGATGAACTCGGGGATGCGTTGCGAGATGATCTGCGAGAGCGGGCCGGCGAGCAGCAGGCACTGCTCCTCGTCACTGTCGCTTGTCGGCATTCCGGCCCGTGCGACCATGCGTGTGGCGAGGTCTTTGTGCTGGGCGTTGGAGTCGTCGGCCCAGGCGTCCGGGGTCTCGTAGATGTGTGGCTTGACGCCACACTTTTCCATCAGCTGCTGAACAATGTGGAGGTGGTCGGTGCTTACGGGGATTGCGCTTAGCTCGTTCACAATGACTGACTTGGGACCTTCTCGCGCCTATGAGTGGCGACCCGCGGTCCGCCGCCGCCGCCCTAATGCGCAGTGTAGCAATGCCTGGTAAGTAGCCTGGCCGCGACGCGCGTCGGCGCGTCCGCCAGCCCCTTCTCCTACCCGTATTCTCGGATACGGATTCGGAGTCGTGCAACTCCAATGGTGGATTACAGAGGCTTATTGCGGCTTGCCGGATGATTCACCGCATAGCGCTTACCACATCGTCCTGCTTCGGCGCGTCGACCAACTGCACCTCGCCGATGCGCGTTGGCAGCACAAAGCGCAGCTGCCCGTGCTGCACCTTCTTGTCGCGCCACATCAGCGACTCGATCTCAACGGGATCGATCTCCGCGGGCAGCGTGGTCGGTAAACCGACCTTCTCGAGCAGCGCGGTCTGGCGGCGGGTCGCCTCCGCATCGATCATGCCCAGGCTCTCCGCCAGGCGGGACGCGCACACCATGCCGATAGCCACCCCCTCGCCGTGCAGGAGGGACTCGTAGCCGGTTGCCGCCTCGAGCGCGTGGCCGAAGGTGTGGCCGTAGTTGAGGATGGCGCGGCGGCCGCTCTCCTCGCGCTCGTCCGCCTCAACGACATCCGCCTTCAGGCGGCAGCTGTGCGCGATCACGCCGATGAGCGTCTGGGGGTCACGCGCATTGATGGCGTCGGCCTGCTGCTCGAGCTGCGCAAAGAAGTCGGCGTCCATGATCACGCCGTACTTGATCACCTCCGCCAAGCCAGCTCGGTAGTCGCGGTCCGAAAGCGTGGACAGCACGTCGACGTCGATCAGCACGCCGTGAGGCTGCCAGAACGCGCCCACCATGTTCTTTGCGCCCGGCAGGTTCACGCCCACCTTGCCCCCGACCGAGCTGTCGACCTGCGCGAGCAGCGTGGTGGGCGCCTGGAAGAACGCCAGGCCACGGGCGTAGCTGGCCGCGACCCAGCCGGCCAAGTCGCCGACGACGCCGCCGCCGACCGCCAGCACGGCTGACTTGCGGTCGGTCCCTTCGGCGAGCATGGTCTCCCACAGCTCGGCCGCGACCTCGACGTCCTTGCTCCGCTCGCCGGCGTCGATGACCATCACGTTGACCTCCAGCCCGGCCTCGACGAGCTGGTCCGCGACGCGGTCGGCGTGCAGGCCGTCGACGTTGTCGTCGGTGATCACCACCACGTGCGACGTGTTGTTGCGCTGGGCGATGAACGCGCCGGCGTCGGCCAGCAGGCCCTGGCCGATGTGGATGTCGTAGCCGCGGTCGGCAAGGTTGACGCGGACAGTCTTGGCGGGCTGGGGCATAGAGGGCTATGGGGGACGGCGGGGTCTGGTAGTGAACCCACCATCATAGCCAGAGAAAGCCCACCGCGGCAGGAAGCGTCGCCCGCGGCTAGGACGCGCGCCGCTGGACGCCGCCGCCTAGCAGGTCCTCGCAGGCCGCCACAACGCGGGCGGTCGTCAGCTGGAGGAAGCAGTCACGGTGGGCGCAGGCCCGGCCCTGCTTCGGCTGGCAGGGCCGGCAGGGCACGTCCACCTTCACCGCCCGGGCGGAGGGCGAGAGCGGATAGAACTTGTCGAAGTTGGCCGGCCCGTACAGCCCGACCGTCGGCGTGCCGGCCGCGCAGGCCACGTGCAGCGGCGCCGAGTCGTTGGTGACGAACAACCGCAACCGGCTGATCAGCTCGAACGCCTCGAAGAAGGGCAGCGGCGAAGTATCGATCACCGGGCCCGGGATCCCGCTGGCGACCCGCTGCACGGCCTCCTGCTCCGACGGCCCGCCGAACAACAGCAGTGGCATGCCGGTCTGCGCCTGCAACCTTGCGCCAACCTCGGCGAATCGGCTGGCGGGCCACCGCTTGTACTCGTACGACCCGCCCGGGTTCAGCCCGATCAGTTCCCTGCCCTGCAGCTGGTGGTCGTAGAGGAACCGGTCGACGTTCTGCTTAGCAGACTCCGGCGTGTGGAACGCTAGGCGTGGCTCGGTCTGGAGCAGCTCTTTGCCCAGCCACCCGGCCTCGACCAGATACCGCAAGTTCGAGAACGCGGAGTGCTCGCGGCCCGTTTCATTGCGGTCGTCGAAGTCAAAACGATCGCTGAACAACCGGCTGAGCGGCTGGCGGCTGTTGCCTACCCGCCGCTCGCCCCGCGCCCCCCGCGCGACAAGCGCGCTGTCGGTCACGTTGTGCAGGTCGACGATCAGGTCGTAGCGCTCGGCGCGTAGCTCGCTGATGAACGCCGACAACGTCCGACTAGCCTCGGCGACGGCGCCCCGCTTGGCGGCGACGCTGAGCTGCTTCTTCGGCAGCAGCAGCAGGCGGTCCACCAGCGGGTGGTGCGCCAGCGCTCCGCCAAACCGCTTGTAGGTCGCGAAGTCGATCCGCACGCCGGGGTAGCGTTCGGCAAGCGCGGAGATAGCCGGCGTAGCGAACAGCACGTCGCCCAGTGAACTGAGCCGGATCAGCAGTACCCTCATGCGGCCTCCCCCCGCGCCGCCAGGATGCCGGGCAACATCTCGTCGCAGTGCTCGGCAACTAGGTCGACGCCGATGGCCCGCATCGCGTAGTCGTCGGCGCCGGGCTGCTTGCGGCCGGGCGACTCGTCGAGCTCGACCTGGACCCGTCGGTTGTTCTCGCCGTACGCGCCGCACCACGAGGCGACGCTCGGCCCGTGGAGGCTGATGGCCGGCGTGCCAACCGCCACCGCTAGATGCATCGGCCCGGTATCCGAGCCGACAAACAGCGCCGCTCGGCGTTCGAGCGCGGCGAGCTGGGTGAGCGAGGTGTCCGGCGCCAACCGCGCGGCGGCGTCGCTGCTGCGGAGGATGGTCTCGGCCAGGGTCCGCTCCTCCTCGCCAGCCCAGGCGACCAGCGTCGGCACGCCGTGCGAGCGGAGCAGCCGCGCGGCGAGTTCTCCGTACCGCTCCGGCGGCCAGCGCTTGGACGTCCAGCCGGCGCCCGGGTTCATAATGACAAAGCCGCGGCGTTGCAGCGCGTAGTCGCTCAGCAGGCCATCGGCGAAGGCGGCGTCGGCGTCGGTCTCCGGCAGGCGGAACTCGACCCGCGGGGTGTCGATTCCCAGCGGCGCCAGCACGCCCAGGTACTGGTCGATCACGTGGTTGGCGCGGACGAGCGTCCGCTCGTTGTTGAGCACGCGGCTCAGCTCGCGACCGTGCCGCCCCGCCACACCCAGCCGACGCCGCGCGCCGCTCAGGTAGGCGGCCAGCGCGCTCTTGGTCAGGCACTGCAGGTCGACGGCCGTGTCAAAACTTCTCTCGCGGAGGGTTGCCCGCAGCTCGCGGATCTGGCGCCAGCTGCGGTACCACCGCCGCGGCGCGCGGATCACCTCATCCAGCGCGGGGTGGCCGTCCAGCAGCTGCGCGCCGGCGCCCTCCACTACCCAGCTGATGTGCGCATCGGGGTGCGCTCGACGGATCGCGCAGAGCGCGGGGACGCCGTGGATAACGTCGCCGATGGCGGTCAGCCGGACAATTAGCAGTCGCTGGGGTGTGCTCACCCTGAGGAGGTCCCGTGTGGTGCTAGCGTCGCGCGGCGAGTCCGCCGCGGGGGCCGGCATGATAGTGCCGGGCCGGAGACCCACCAAGGCGGATTGGTGCTAGCAGACCCGCCGCGGCGGCAAGCTGGAGAAGCCCTGCCGGTTTTAGCGAAAACTCCGGCAGTTTCGGTTAGGCCGAGACGCCGGGCGGCCGATACCTCCCACAGCGGGGATCCACGGCGATCGTTCTCCGTGTGACAACGCCCTTAAGCATGGCGAGTTTCCCCTCGTCTGGAGAGAGCAAACATGCGATCAACCCTTCTCATCCGATTCGCCCTCAGCGCCGCGTGCACCGCGGCCTTGATCCCGACGCCGGCCGCGGCGCAGGAAGTCGTGTTCTTCGACGACTACAGCTCCGAGGGCGCGAAGTACCCCGTGCCCCAGCCGAAGTCGCAGCCCAGCGCCCGCCGCGTGGGCCGGTCGGTCTCGTCGACGCGCATCCCCGCCGGCGTGCCCATGCCCAACAGCATGTCGCGTCAGCAGGCGGCGCAGGCGTTCAACCAGCAGGCGGACGCCCAGTCGGGTCAGCAGACCAACGCCAGCCCGCTCAGCAAGCTGGGCGCGGGCATCAAGGGCCTGTTCTCGCGTGACGAGGCCCAGCCGCAGCAACAGGCCACGCGGGCCGTCCAGCCGGCCGCCTTCGGCGCGGCGCCCGCCCCTCGCAGCAACACCGCCAGCCGCGGCCGTTCCGCCAGCGGCGGCGTCGCGATCCGCCAGGGCGACCAGCGCCGCGGGCTGTTCGACCTGGCCTTCGGGTCGGACGACTCCGGCCCCTCGCAACCGAGCCAGCCCTCACGCCAGGTCGCCTCGCGTAGCAACACACGTAAGCCGACCGCGCGGTCCAACCGCGACAGCGCCGAGTCGGCGATGGTCGCCAGTGCGACGCCGCAGCCGCGTCAGCAGCGCAGCAGCAGCAGCGCCGGACCGGCCTCGCTGCCGCAGCTCAGCGGGTCGCCGCTGCCAGCCATGAACCGCGGCCCCGCGATGGGACCGGTTGGCATGCCGACCGCCCTGCCGCCGCAGCAGAACCCACGCGACCTGTCCAAGCCGAGCGACGGCGTGGTGATGGTGAGCGACCAGCAAGCCGAATCAAGCGAGCCGATGGTGTTTGTCTCGTCGGACGACGCCGCTGACGACGAGCCGCTGTTCATCACGGACCTGCCGGGCGACCAGCCCGAGTCGGCGCCCGCCGCCAAGCCGCAAGCGTTGGCCTCGGCGCCGCAGCGGACCGAGCCGGCGCCCAAGCCGCTGATCATTGAAAACACCAAGGCCGACCTGCCGATCGTGACCACGCCGCCGGCGCCGGTCCGCCAGGCGCCCACGGTCGAGCCGTCCGGGTCGGTGATCGCCAGCGTCTCGGCGCCGCAGCCGACGCCGCGTGCGACGCAGCCGAAGCCCGTGGCGCAGCCCAAGCCGATGAAGCGGCCGCAGGCCAAGCCGCAGCCGGCAGCCAAGGTGGCGGTGCTGCCCAACCCGGTAAAGGTCGCCGAGGAGGAGCAGGCCAAGCAGTGCTCCGAGCGGGCCGCCGCCCTGCTCGCCGAGGCCCACTACCTGGCCCGCGACGCGCAGAGTGAGGAAGAGTTCACCCGTGTGGTGCAGCAGTGCCGCCACGTGCTGGCGATCGACGAGTCGGAGGTCGCCGTGCAGTACAGCAACGAGCTCGCCTCCTGGGCGCTCAACAAGCGTGGCGAGCTGAAGGCGGACCTCGGCATGATGAAGGAGGCCATGGTCGACTTCAACGACGCGGTCACCAAGGACGCCGGCCAGTGGCGGGCGGTCCACAACCGCGGCGTGCTGATGGCCCAGTCGGGCGACTTCTCGCAGGCCTTCGACGCGTTCAACAAGACGATCGAGCTGAACCCGAAGTTTGCCAAGGCCCACTCGAACCGCGCTTCGCTGTACGTGCAGGCCGGCGAGTTCGAGACCGCCCTCTCCGACTACAAGCGGGCCATCTCGCTCGACCCGGACCTGATCATCGCCCACAAGGGACGCGGCCGCGTGTGCCACGTGCTGGGCCGGTTGGAGGAAGCCCTGCAGCACTTCGAGGCGGCCGCCCTGCTGTCGCCCGAGGACGCCGGCATCGCCACCTGCCGGGCCGACCTGCTGGTCGACATGGGACGCTACGCCCAGGCCGCGGCCGGGTACGTCCGGGCGATCGACCTCGATCCCCAGGACCCCATTGCCCACCGCAACCTGGCCTGGCTGCAGGCCACCTGCCCCGACCGTTCGTACCAGGACGGGCAGCGGGCCGTGGCGAACGCCAGCCGGGCGATTGAGCTGTCCGGCGCCGAGGACGACATCTGCCTCGACACGCTGGCCGCCGCCCAGGCCGCCGCGGGCGACTTCCCGTCCGCCATCGAGACCATCAAGGAGGCTATCTCTCTGGCGCCCTCCAGCGACCAGAGCGAGTACGCCGAGCGGCTGAAGCTGTACGAAGAGGAGAAGCCGTTCCGCACCACGCCCGCCGGCGTCCGGCAGGCGAGCTACTCCGACACGAACGGAGCCGGGCTGAAGTAGAGTGAGATCAAGTTGAGCTAGCGAAGTCGGCCACCGCCCGCGAGGCACACGGAGCAATCCGAAGAGGCAGGCGGCGGCTGATAAGATTGGGGGGGACGTGAGGGCCCGGTCGCAAGACCGGGCCCTTCGGTTTTTGATCCCCGCAGTTTCCGGGAACCGCCGTCATCGGGCGCATGAAGCATCGCGGCTCGGCCGCGCGTCCATTTGCCCAAGATTCCTCGATCCCCAGCGAATACGCGTCTAAGATACCCCCACGGCCAGATCCGACGCCCCCAACCCGAGGGACCGCTTGCTCCCCTTCATCATCATCGCCGCCGTGCTCGTGCTGATCGTCGTGGGGGCGATCTTCTCGCACCGCGCCGCCCAGGCCCGCCGCGACGCACTCTCGGCGATCGCCGCCGAGCGTGGCTGGACGTTTGTCGCCGACCGCGACCGCGACCACGACGACCACTTCCGCCAGTTCCGCAACTTCCGCCAGGGCAACGGACGCTACGCGTACAACTCGCTGTTCGGCAGCCTCGAGGTGGACGGGCAATCCTGCGCTCTGAAGGCGGGCGACTTCCACTACCAGACGCAGTCCACCAACAGCAAGGGACGCACCACCACCCACCACCACCACTTCAGCTACCTGCTCGCGGACCTCCCGCACCCAGAGGTCCCCAACATGACCATCCGCCCCGAGGGGATGTTCGACAAAATCGGCGCGTTCTTCGGCTTCGACGACATCGACTTCGAGTCCGTCGAGTTCAGCAACAAGTTCCACGTAAGCGGCGCGGACAAGCGTTTCGCGTACGACGTTGTGCACCCGCGGATGATGGAGTTCCTGCTCGCCACCCGCGGGCCCACGCTCGCCATCTGCCAGGGCCACGTGCTGGTCACCCAGAGCGGCAAGTGGAAGCCGGAGGAGTTTCCCCACTACGTCGAGTGGCTCACCATGTTCTTCGATCGCTGGCCGCAGCACGTGCTGGCGGACCTCAAGAGCCGGGCGTAGGCTATCGCGATAGGAACCACGCCCCGGCCAGCCACGCAAACGCCTGCCCCGCGCACAGCAACTCTAGTATGAACGAAGCCGCCATCGTGATGCTGCTGGTCATCGGGGTACCCTTCCTCCTGGTCGGCGTGTTTGTGCTGGCCAACTACAACCGCCTGGTGCGGGTGCGGCAGCACCTGCGCGAGAGCTGGTCGGACATCAGCGTCGAGATGAAGCGGCGGTACGACCTGATCCCCAACCTGGTGGAAACCGTCAAGGGCTACGCCGCGCACGAGCAGAGCGTGTTTGAGGAGATCGCCAAGCTCCGCTCCCAAGCCATGCGCAACGAGGGCTCGGCCGCGTCGCAGGCGGTGGACGAGCGGGCGCTGGGGATCGGCGTCGGCAAGCTGCTCGCCGTGGCCGAGGCGTACCCCGACCTGAAGGCCGACACGCACTTCCTGGCGCTCCAGCAAGAGCTGACCAACACCGAGGACCGCATCGCCGCCGCGCGGCGGTTCTTCAACGGCAACGTCCGCGAGCTGAACCAGCTCTGCCGCGCGTTCCCCACCAACCTGATCGCCAGCATGTTCGGTTTTGAAGAGTCGAGCTACTTCGAACTCGACGACGACGCCCAGCGCACTGCGCCGAGCATCCAGATTTAGCCCCGCGCCACTAACCACCGAATGACAAAAAAACCCCGGCCACGCGTCTTGCGAGGCCGGGGTTTCTGAGTTGGCGCCGGGTTCCTCAGGCCGCGGCGCCCTCCACCTGTGACTTCTTCGCACGACGCAGCCGCGGGGCGAGCATCGGCACGCGTTGCTGATAGTCGGCATAGTCCTGCCCGAGGGCGTCGACCAGGTCGCGTTCCTCCCAGCGGATTGCTACCAGGATGTAGGCGGTCATTGCCACGGCGAACGCCAGGTGCGCGGCGCCCATCGTGGGGGTCGCCCAGGCGGCCGTGATCCAGCCGACGTAAAGAGGGTGACGCACCAGCGAGTACGGGCCGGGCGTCTTGAATTCGAGCGGCGTGTAGGGCTTGCCCCGCAGGCAGAGCCACACCTGCCGCAAGCCGAACAGGTCGAAGTGGTTGATCAGGAACGACGACCCGAACACCGTCACCCAGCCCGCGGCGAACAGCGCGAACAGTGCGACGCGGGCCGCCGGTTGCTGCACGTCCCAGACGATCCCGCCCATGGGCCGCCAGAGCGCGAACAGGGCGATCAGCGTCAGGCCGCTCGCCAGCACGTAAGTGCTGCGTTCCGCCTCAGCAGGGATGCGCCGGACCAGCCACCGCTTGAACGCGGGGCGGGCCATCACGCTGTGCTGCACGGCGAACGCCAGGATCAGCCCCAGGTTGACCGCAACCGCGCCGACAAGCGAACCCTGCAGAGGTCCGTCGATCGATGTGGGGACCAAGAATTTGCCGATGAAGCCGATCAGGTACAGCAGCACGCCGAACCCGACCGCGTAGCTCAACACCCCATAAACAAACACTGCGACCCGCCGCGTCATTTCGCTCGCCTCTGCTTTCTGACAATGGTTTCTCTAGGATTCTCTCGCCGCGGGACCCCCGCCGCACGCCCCTCCTACGGGGGTCGGGGCGGGGCGTTACAAACCGGGCGCAAAAACCTCTCGGAGTCGGTACAATCCGGCGTCCCCCCGCCCCGCCCTCCCGCTGCCCCGCCGTGCGCCTGGCCCCCATCGAACTCGCCCACCCGGCTTGCCGGCTGCCCAAACGGGTTGAGAAGCTCCTCGACGACGCCGACGCGCGGATCGAGCGGCTGCAGTTCGAGCACCGCGACCGCCCGATCGCCGCGTTTGTGCCGTGCGACTTCGTCGAGGCGTACCGGGTGCTGGCCTACCTGTCGGAGGTGAACCTGGCGCCCGGGCACCGGCTGCTGGAGTGGGGCAGCGGCGCCGGCGTGGTGACCTGCCTGGCCGGCATGCTGGGGTTCGACGCCATCGGCATCGAGGTGGAGGCGCCGCTGGTCGAACTGTCGGTCGACCTGGCCGAAGACTACGGGGTCGAGGTCGAGTTTGTCTGCGGCAGCTTCGTGCCCGACGGCTACGAGGACGAGATCGACGAGCAGCGCGACATCAACTGGCTGCGGACCGACGCCGCGTCGGCCTACGAGGAGATCGACCTCGACCCGGACGACTTCGACATCATCTTCGCGTACCCCTGGCCCGGCGAGGAGCAGATCGTGTTCGACCTGTTCCGCCGCCGCGCGGCCGAGGGAGCCCTGCTGCTGACCTACCACGGGCAGGACGGCATGCAGCTGCACCGGCGGGTGCGGTAGCGGCGGCCGAACACAGCCACGCGGGGCAAGAAATGGCTTGCTCCGCCATGCGTTCCGAGGGTGCGGTACAATCAGGCTCCCTTCAGCCGTGCTCACCGCCCGATGATCGCCCCACTCGACCGCAAGCTGATCCGCGACCTCGCTGGCATGTGGGGCCAGGCGCTGATGATCGCGCTGGTGGTGTCTGCCGGCGTGGCGACCTTCATCAACTCGCGGACCATGCTCTACTCGCTGGAGACCACCCGCGCCGGCTTCTACGACCGCTTCTACTTCGCCGACGTGTTCGCCGGCGTCAAGCGGGCGCCGGAGTCGATCAAGCAGCGCGCCGCCGAGATCCCCGGCGTGGCGCGTGTCGAGTCGCGGGTTGTGGAGATGGTCAACCTGGACGTGCCGGGCATGGAGGAGCCGGCGGTCGCGCAGCTGATCTCGATGCCGGTCTCCGGCGAGCCCGCCCTGAACCGCGTCTACCTGCGGCGCGGACGCCGGCTTGAGCCGGGACGCGACGACGAGGTGCTCGCCAGCGAGAAGTTCACCGAGGCGAACGGCCTGACCGTGGGCGACTCGGTCACGGCCATCATCAACGGTCGTAAGAAGGACCTGCGGATAGTCGGCGTGGTGCTGTCGCCGGAGTACGTGTTCCAGGTCAAGCCGGGCGACCTGGTGCCCGACCCAGAGCATTTCGGCGTGTTCTGGATGAACCGTGAGGCGCTGGAGATGGCGTTCGACATGGAGGGCGCGTTCAACGACCTGACGATCGGCCTGATGCGCGGCGCGGAGGTCGAGGAGGTGATCTTCCGCCTGGATAAGCTGCTGGTGCCGTACGGCGGCCTTGGCGCCTACGGCCGTGAGGACCAGCTGTCGCACATGCTGCTGGAGAGCGACATCCAGGGCCTCAAGACCACCGGCCTGGTCGCGCCGAGCATCTTCCTGGCGGTGGCGGCGTTCCTGCTCAACGTGGTGCTGGCCAGGCTGCTGGCCCTGCAACGGGAACAGATCGCCGCGCTCAAGGCGTTCGGCTACAGCAATGTGGCGATCGGCTGGCACTACCTGAAGTTTGTGCTGGTGATCATCTGCTTCGGATCACTGCTAGGCATGGTAGGCGGGTTCTTCCTGGCGAGGACTTTCACTGTGATGATCGCCGAGCTGTACCAGTACCCGGAGCTGATTATCCGGATGCGGCCCTCGGTGGTCGCCACCGCGGTGTCGGTGGCGGCCGGCGCCGCGCTGCTGGGCGCCGTGGGGGCGGTCCGCCGCGCGGTCCGCGTGCCGCCGGCCGAGGCGATGCGGCCCGAGCCGCCGGCCAGCTTCGGACCCACCCTGCTGGAGCGGCTCGGCCTGGGCAGGGTGCTGCCCAGTTCGGCGCGGATGGTGCTGCGGCAGATCGAACGGCGGCCGGTGAAGAGCGGGCTGTCGGTGCTGGCGATCGCGCTGAGCGTGGCGATCATCGTGGTAGGTCAGTTCATCCAGGACTCGATGGACTACACGCTCGACCACCAGTTCTTCCGCGTGCAGCGGTACGACATGGCCGTCAGCACGCTCGAGGCGAGCTCCACCGACATCCTGCACGACCTGTCGCACATGCCGGGCGTGATGCGCGTGGAGCCAGTGCGGACGGTCGCCGCGCGGATCCGCTTCGGCCCCCGCAGCCGCCGCGTGGGGCTGATGGGCCTGCCGCGCGACGGCACGCTGTACCGCATGGCCGACGACTCCGGCGCGCTGTACCGCCCGCCACCCGGCGGCGTGACGCTGTCCGCGTCGCTCGCCCGACGGCTGGGGGTGGAGGTCGGGCAGCTCGTGCGGGTTGAGACCCTCGAGGGCAAACGCCCCGCGGCGATGCTGCCGGTGGTGTCGCTGCTGGAGGACCTGCAGGGGCTCAACGCGTACATGGACATCGACTCGCTCAACCGCCTGATGCGGCAGGGCCCACGCGTCACCGGCGCGTTCCTGATGACCGACTCGGCCCAGCAGACCCAGACCTACCACGCGCTCAAAGAGACGCCCAAGGTGACCGGCGTGACGCTCAAGTCAAGCGCCATCGAGAGCTTCACCGAGACGCTCGCAAAGAACCTCGGCACCATGAAGAAGATCAACCTGTTCTTCGCCTGCGTAATCGCCGTTGGCGTGGTGTACAACAGCACCCGCATCGCGCAGTCGGAGCGGAGCCGCGAACTCGCCACGCTGCGGGTCGTGGGGTTCACACGGGGCGAGATCTCGGCGATCCTGCTGGGCGAGCTCGGCCTGCTGACCCTGGCGGCGATGCCGCTGGGGTGGATGATGGGCTACAGCTTCGCCGCCGGGCTGAACCTGCTGATGAACCAGATGGAGGCCTTCCGCTTCCCGCTGGTGGTAGAACGGTCCACCTACGGCATCGCTTCGGGCGTGGTGCTGACCGCCGCCACGCTCTCCGGCCTGCTCGTCCGGCGGAGCTTGGACCACCTGGACCTGATCGCCGTGCTGAAGGCGCGTGACTAATGTTGGGCCGCGGCATCAGATCGCTGCTCTAGCAGCAAACACAGGATCACATCCCCCTACGGACCATTCCGCCCCGTCTCCTCGCCTCATGCAAAACTGGCTCAGCAAGCTGTTCTTCCTCGCGGTCGGCCTGGCGGTGGTCGGCGGGCTGGTGGTGGCGTTCCTGCCCGAGCCGGTGGACGTCGACATGGCGACCATCGAGCGTGGATCGCTGCTGGTCACGGTCGACGAGGACGGCAAGACCCGCATCCGCGAGAAGTACGTCGTCAGCACGCCGCTGTCCGGAAGGCTGCTGCGGATCGACCACGACCCGGGCGACACGGTCACCGCCGGTCAAACCGTGCTGGCCGTTGTGGAGCCGCGCGACCCGGAGCTGCTGGACGCCCGCGCCGTCAGCGAGGCCGAGGCCCGCGTGCAGGCCGCCGAGGCGGCGCTCAAGCGTGCCGAGCCGGTGCTGGAGCAGGCGCGGCTGCGCCAGGCGCAGGCTGAGCGTGATCTGCAGCGCTACCGCAACCTGGTCTCGTCGGGCGGCGTCACGCAGGAAGAGTTCGAGGACATCGAGGCCACCTACCAATTCGCGAGCGAGGAGCTGAGGGCGTCGCGGTACTCGCAGGAGATCGCCGAGTTCGAACTAGAGCAGGCCCGCGCCGCGCTGCTCCGCACCCGGCCCGCGGAGGAGAACGCCGCGGACGGGGCCGACGGCGCCAACGGCTGGAACATCACCATCCGCTCGCCGATCGACGGGCGGGTGTTGCGGGTGTTCCAGGAGAGCGCCGCGGTTGTGACCGCCGGCACGTCGCTGCTGGAGCTGGGCGACCCAACCGACCTCGAGGTGGAGATCGACGTGTTGTCCAGCGACGCCGTCCGCGTCCGGCCGGGCGCGCGGGTGCTGCTGGAGCACTGGGGCGGCGACAACACGCTGGAGGGCCGGGTGCGGCTGGTCGAGCCAGCCGGGTTCACCAAGATCTCGACCCTCGGCGTCGAAGAGCAGCGAGTCAACGTGATCGTCGACCTGGTCGACGACCCCGCCGCCCGCCAGCAGTTGGGCGACGGCTTCCGCGTCGAGGCGCGGATCGTCACCGCCAGCGCCGACGACGCCTTGGTGGCGCCGACCAGCGCGCTGTTCCGATCGGGCGGCGACTGGGTCGTGTTCAAGGTGGTCGACGGCCTGGCCGTCCAGACGCCGGTCGACGTCGGCAAGCAAAACGACCTGCTGGCCGAGGTGCTGTCGGGGCTGTCCGAGGGCGACCGCGTGATCCTCCACCCCAGCGACCGTGTGCGGGACGCCTCGGCCGTCCGCTCCCGCACCGGCAACTAGCCACGCCGCACAACCGCCCCAACCGTGCTCCACGGTTCCAGGGCGTTCGCCGCACGCACGGCCGCGTCGCAGGGACCAGGAAAAACCCTCCTGATAGCCCGCCCGCGGGTTCCTAGATATAGTGGATGAGGAACAGACCCATCCCCAGAGGCGCTGCGAAACATGGGCATCGGCCAGATGTTTAAGTCCATGCTCGATTCGGGCAAAGTGGACATCGAGAAACGCTACGAGATCCTGCGCGCCGCCGTTTCCGGCACGATGTCCGATTTCCACATGGCGCGCGACCGGAAGACCGACCAGATCGTCGGGCTGAAGATCCTCGACAAGAAGAAGACCGAGCAGCTCGAGGCGCGTTTCAAGGGGCTCGACAAGCCGTCCGAGGGCGAGATCTCGATGTCGATGGTCCACCCGCGGATCGTCGTGACCCACTCCTACGGCATGACCACCAAGGGCGAGCAGTTCATCGTCATGGAGTTCCTGGACGGGCCGGGCCTCAACTCCTGCATCATCGGCCGCAGCAAGATCCTCGACGGCAACCGCCTGACGCTGATGTCGCAGGCGGCCGAGGCGATCGACGCGGTGCACAAGGCCGGCTACATCCACCGCGACGTCTGCCCGCGGAACTTCGTGTGCGCGAAGGACGGCGCGTCGCTCAAGCTGATCGACTTCGGGCTCACCGTGCCCGCCACGCCGCCGTTCCAGCAGCCCGGCAACCGCACCGGCACGCCCAACTACATGGCGCCGGAGGTGGTGCGGCGGCGGTCGACCGACCAGCGGCTGGACATCTTCGCGTTCGGCGCGTCGATGTACGAGATGTTCGCCTTCGAGCTGCCGTGGGTGCGCGGCGCGGACGGCCTGGCCGCCATGACGCACGGCGCCAGCGAGCCGCCGCCCCTGTCGCAGTACTACCCCAAGATCCACCCGGAGCTGGAAGCGATCATCATGAAGTGCATCGAGGCCGAGCCGGGCGACCGCCCCTCCTCGATGGAGTCGATCCTAAAGCAGCTCCGCCGGCTCAAGAGCGAGGACGCCGCCTAACCGGGCGGGCCGCCGGAACACCCCCAACAAAGACACGAAGTCTCTCATGAAGATTGCCTACCTCGACTGCGCCAGCGGCATCAGCGGCGACATGACGCTCGGCGCCCTGGTGGACGCGGGCGTGGACCTCGACGCCGTCCAGAGCGGCATCGACTCGCTCGGCCTGCCGAGCTGCCGGCTAGTGAAGGAGACGGTGAAGAAACGCGGGTTCCGCGCCACGCAGATCATCGTGGAGCACGAGCCGGAGCACGCGCACCGGCACCTGCACCACATCACCGCGATGATCGACCAGAGCACGCTCTCCGAGCGGCAGCGCGACCTGGCGACCCGCATCTTCACCCGCCTGGCCGAGGCCGAGGCCCGCGTGCACGGCTCGACGATCGAGAAGGTGCACTTCCACGAGGTGGGCGCGGTCGACTCGATCGCTGACATCGTCGGCGCGGCGATCGGCTGGGACCTCTTGGGCGTGGAGAAGATCTACTGCTCGCCGATCCCCACCGGCACGGGCTTCGTACAGATCGCCCACGGCCGCTGCGCTATCCCCGCGCCCGCCACCGCCGAGCTGCTCAAGGGCGTGCCGCTGGCGGCGTTCTCCCCCGAGGGCGAGCTGACCACGCCGACCGGCGCGGCGATCGTGTCGACGCTGGTCGAGGGCTTCGGCCCGCTGCCGGCGATGACCATCCAGACCATCGGCTACGGCTCGGGCCAGAAGGACTTTGACCACCCGAACCTGGTCCGGCTGCTGGTGGGCGAGGCCGCCGACACCGCAGCGTCCGGCGGGGCAGACGCGATCGTCCTCCTCGAGACCAACCTGGACGACTCCACCGGCGAGGCGGTCGGCGCATGCGTCGAGCGGCTGTGGGACGCCGGAGCGCTGGACGTCTGCCTGACGCCCATCCAGATGAAGAAGGGCCGCCCCGGCGTGCTGCTGTCGGTCCAGGCCCGGCCGCACCAGGCGGACAAGCTGGCCGGGGTGGTCTTCGCCAACACCACGGCGCTCGGCCTGCGGCGGCAGACGATTCCCCGGATGGTGCTGCCCCGCCGACGCGCCGAGGTGGACACCGACTACGGGCGGGTGGGCGGCATGGTCGCCACGCTGCCGGGCGGGTCGGAGCGGTTCACTCCCGAATACGACGATTGTAACGCGGCCGCCCAGGCGCACGGCGTCACGCTTGCACAGGTTTCGCTGGCCGCGGCCCAGGCGTTCAGCCGAGCGCAATCCTGATAGGCCCCTGTTTCCCAGCGGGCCGGCCCCGGTGAGGAATCGGCATGCTCCCGCTCGCGGACAATCAGTTGCTCACGAGCCTGATGCTGCTGGCGGGCAGCGCCATGCTGACGTTCTTCCTGCTGCGGCGGAACTTCCGCTACTTCAAACGCAACCGCGCGTCGCAGGACAGCTCGCCCATCGCCAAGCAGCCCCGCCCGACCGGCGAGTGGTCCGGCGCCTACAAGGACTCGTCGGCGATGATCGACCGGCAGATGGTCGAGCTGCACAACTCCGGCCGTGAGCTCAAGGCGCAGCTCGACAACAAGATCGTGGTCCTGCAGGAGCTGTGCGCGAAGAGCCAGCGGCAGATCGACCGCATGGAAGAGCTGCTGCGGGAGATCGACGCCAAGCGCTGACGCCGGGCGGGGCTTAGCTCGCCTGCGCGGGCGAGCGCTCTGCCACGGGCGAACTCGCACGTCGGCGTGTGGGCGGCGCGTCGACCGCCGGCCGCCACTCGTCCTCGGCGACCTGGACGACCCTCCAGCCGGCCGCCAGAGCCACGCCGGCGCCCAGCACCTGGATCGCCGCGACCGTTAGCGGGTGCAGGCGTTCACCCCGCCGGGGAGCGGCGTTTAGCAGCGCCGACCGCTCCCAGCCGTCCGCCGTGCGGACCCACTCCAGCGACGCGGGCGTACGCTGGTCGGGCGTGGCCGGCCAGCGCGAAGCGGCGGCCGCACCGGCGGCGAGCAGGGCGATGAGGATCAGGGGGCTTCGCAAGGAGGCGCCTCGGCGGGGTTGCTGAACCAGCAGGGAGGAGTGACTCCCCAGGTTTGCAACGCCCGCGCCGTCCTGCCGATTGGTTGTCGGCGGCGCGTCCTAACCCCTTTCCCAGCAGGCGGCTGCGCAATCGCGGCGGATCGCCCGCCAATCGCCGCGTGGCGTTTCGGCAACACGCGGACCAACCCAGGTGTCTCGAAAAGCCAACACCCGTCCCGCCTTGCGGCCACGTGGTTGACCGCTGCGCCATCGAGCTTGCCGAGGCGCTGTTTGCCGCACAGGCGGCAGACTCAAAATGCCGCGTCTTAGTCCCGCAGCACCAACGGGTTGCGGCGCGACTTTGGCGCCAAATGATTGGGCCGTCGGCGGCGCCCGGATACAATTCGGCCAGCGTCAGGAGGACCGCGGCCCCGCTCAAGGAAACGGGACAAGAGTGGGCACCCACCCGTCAAGCAAGCGCCCAACAAGGGATCTACCCGTGGCAACCGCCGACGCTATCCGGCTGAAGAAGACCATCGCCGCCGCCGAGGGCTACCTCGAACTCGGCATGACATCGCACGCGCTCAGCGAGCTGCAGCGGCGCGGCAAGCTGACGCACGGCAGCTCACGCGCCTGCTTCCTGATGGGCGAGTCGCTCCGCGAGCTCAGCCGCTACCGCGAGGCGCTGATCCCGCTGCGTCGCAGCGCGGAGATCAAGCCCGACGACCTGCACGTCTGGCTTTCGCTGGGCTGGTGCTACAAGCGGACCGGCCAGCTGATGCGGGCGATTGACTCGCTGGACCGCGCCCTCAGCTACGCCCCCAACGACGCGCTCTTGCACTACAACCTGGCCTGCTACTGGAGCCTGGCGTGCGAGCGCCGCCCGGCGCTCAACCACCTGGCCGAGGCGCTCAAGCTCGACAGCAACTTCCTCGACCTAGTCGACGGCGAGTCCGACTTCGAGCCGCTCCGCAACGACCCCGGCTTCAAGATGCTGACCGGCGTGATCGTGTGAGCGGGCCGCCAGCCAGAGCATCAGACTGCTAGCCCACCCCGCACAGGCTGGGTACTCTCGAACGCACAAAAAAAAGCGGCCCGGCAGGTTTCTGCCGGGCCGCTTTCGGTGACGCAGGACGCGGGGCTCAGACGCGTCCTCGGATTAATACTTGCACTCCACGCCGAGCTGCAGGCCGTGCAGGATCAGCGAACCGTTGGTGTCCACGTAGCCGACGGCGCCCGGGTTGGTCCAGCCGGCGTCGGGGATCTGGTCGCCGGCCATCGCGATACCGGTGGCGCCCAGCACCCGCCACGCGGCGGTCAGCCGGCAGTGGCAGCTGTACTGGTAGCCGACGCCCAGCCGGGCCTCGCCCAGGAACGCCACGTCCTGCTTGCTGGTGCGGACCGTAGCGGCGCCGCCGGTGCTGGCGAAGTAGACGTCGCCGTCACCCAGGTTGTACACCCGCTGGTAGACGTCGGCGTCGTTGCCGTAGATGCCGAAGTTGGTGTCGCAGAACAGCGACCAGCGGCAGCCCACCAGGCAGTTCATGCTGCAGCCCAGCTGGAAGCCGACCAGGTCGTTGTCGACGTCGATGTCGTGCAGGAAGTGGTTGTTGTCGCCCACCGGGAAGCCGTTGGGGTACGAGGCCGACTCGCCGGCGTCCTGCACGCCGTCGTCGTCGGAGTCGAGCGTGTAGTACAGGCCGTTCTGGAAGTACTCGTCGAACCGCACGAACCGCACGCCGGCCAGGCCGCTGATGAAGAACCGCTGCGGCGGGGCACAGCAGGCGTTGACGTCGCAAGCCGGGGCGCAGGAACCCGTGTCGCAGCCGCCGCACGCAGGGCCGCACGACGCCACGCCGCAGGCCGCCGGGGCGCCGAACCGCCAGAAGTTGAGCTCCAGGTTCTGGGCGCTGAACGACTGACGCACACGGTTGGCCAGCACCCGCACGTCGTCGGGCGTGGGGATGTCGGCGCGGGGCTGGTAGTCGCCGTACTCGTTGACCGGACGGACCACGGAGGTGTCACCGTAGCGGTCCATCATCAGGCCGTGGTAGCTGATCCGGCCGTACATGCGGAACCCGCCGCCGAGCGGGTCGACCATCAGGCCCTGCGAGTCGTCGTCGTCGAGCGCCCAGTAGGCGACCTCCCACGCGAACGGCTGGTAGGTGTTGCAGCCGCAGCCGGCGTGGCCGAACGTGCAGCCGAAGCGGACCTCGGCGCCGGCCGCGTAGCCGACGTCCGCGTCGGTGTTCGACAGGTAGGTGTCGGTCGGCATCGGGTAGTAGCCGGGCGGCAGGTCGGAGGTGAGCACCCCCGTCTGCACGCGGTACGGCCTGTCGCGCGTCATGTACAGCCCGTATAGGCCGCCGAACCACTGCCGGCGGGGGCCGCAGTCGTAGCAGCCGAGGTCGCAGGTCTCGGTCTGGCAGCCGCCGGCGTCGCAGCCAACGCCGCCCGCCGCACCGGTGTTGCAGTTGCAGTCAGCCGCGGGCGCGGAGGCCGGCGTCGCGCTGGCGGCTGGGTAGCTGTAGGCGGGCATCGAGTCGTACGACGGTTCGTCCACCGGGGCCGGGGTCGGGCTGACCGGCTCGCCGGGCGTGGGCAGCTCCTGAGAGTCGGCGCCGAGGTACGCGTAGCGCTGCTGCTCGTAGCCCCGCTGAGCGGTCTGGGTCGGCGCCGCCTGAGCCGGGGGATAGGTGTAGGCCGGCGTCGCGGAGTAGCCGGGCGCGGCGGCGTACCCGGGCTGCGCCTGCGGCGCGGTGGCCGGGTAGCCATAGGCGGTTGGCTGCTGCGCCGCCTGGGCGGTGTAGGGCTGGTAGCCGTAGGCCGGCTGCTGCGCGGCGGGCTGGGTCTGGCTGGGTCCGAACGGGGCCCCGACCGCCAGCGATGGCGCGGCCATCACCGCAGCCGCCATGAAGGCTCGCCGAAAGCGAAAGTTGAGTTTCATCCGTGATCTCCGGTCTGTGCGTCCCGGCCATGGGACACGGTGTATCCAGGACGCCGCCTGACGGCGTGCCGCCGAACGGCAGGCCCGCCGGGTAGGGTCGCGCTTCACGATCAACCATCGACTACCGACGGGATACAATCCGGAGAATCAGGGCTAACCCATACGGATCGGCACAACCGCGCACGCGCATCCGGAAATCGACGCAAGGTCACCGGCGTGAGAAAACACCGCGCAGCCTGCCCGGCTTAACGGCGATTGCTAGCAGGCAGAAGGCGCGCCGGGGGCGCTTCGGCGACGCCGGCCTGCCGCTGAAGAGTGAGGGTCGCGGTCCCCCGCCGCCGCGGGCTTCAACGCGAAGCCGCTACGCGGCGCGTCGGTCGACGGCGGGTTGCTCGGCCGGGGGACGCGGCGCGGTCGCGCCGCCGCCCATCAGCTCGCGGCCGGCGTAGTACGCCAGCAGCTCGCCGGTCAGCGCGCCGTAGTCCTCGGCGCCGGGCGACTCGGGGGCGTAGCCGAAGATCGACTGCCCGAAGCTGGGCGCCTCGGCCAGGCGGATATTGCGTCGGATGCGGGTCTCGAACAGCCGCACGCCCTCCCACACCCCGCCCTTGGAGCGGAGCGCCCGGAAGTACTGGTCGACGTCGGCCGTGACCTCGGCCGCCAGCTTGGTGCCGGAGTCGTACATGCACATCACCACGCCCGCCATCTGCAGGCGGCTGTTGAGCCGCTCGGCCACCAGCGCGATGGTCTGCATCAGCTTGCTCAGGCCGTGCAGCGCCAGGAAGTGCGGCTGCAGCGGCAGGTACACGTGGTCCACGGCGGTCAGCGCGTTGATCGTCAGCACGCCCAGCGACGGCGGGCAGTCGATCAGCACGTAGTCGAACTCGCCCGCGCAGGCCGCCAGCTTGTCCCGCAGGATCACCTCGCGGCCCACCACGCCCGCCAGCTCCACCTCGACGGCGGCCAGGTCGATGTGCGCGGGCGCGACGCGCAGCCGCTCGCCGGCGTCCTGCCAGGCCTCGGAGAGCGGCGCCTCGCTATTCAGCACGTCGTACATGGTGGTCAGCGGCCGCTGCGGGTCCACGCCCAGGTGCAGCGACGCGTGCGCCTGCGGGTCCATGTCGAGGACCCCCACCCGCTTGCCGGACCGCGCAAGCCCGGCCGCCAGGTTGACCGTGGTGGTCGTCTTACCGACGCCACCCTTCTGATTCATGACCGCCAAACAGCGCATGCTGACCTCCCGCAAGTGCGGAGGGAGAAACTTCCGGCGCGCACCAGGCGCGCAAAACGATGGGCGGGGAGTCTAGGGGAACCTGCTTGCTGATCCCAGAGCAGTCACGCAGCGGTGCTAGCAGCCTGAAACATACTGGTGCGCGTGTTCCATCTTCAACGCAGCGGCTCCAACCTCCGGGTAGTCAATACACCGCGGCCATCTACTCGCTACTTTCCCGGTCCCAGAATCCACAGCAACCCTTTCTCTGAACACGCCAACTCATCGTCATCCACGAATCGAGCAACTTCAATCCATGTTGTCAGCGGTTCGACTGCGGTGTCAGACGGATAACCACGATCAATGTTCGCACTTGGGTCATCTTCCACATAGAGGTACTCGCGGAGAATATTGGCATCGCGTGTGTGAACAAACTCGCCGTAGCCAATAGCGTCGTTGTACCCCGCGTATATGAACTCGTCTGCTTCTGAGAATCCCAGCCAATCCGCTGCTGGAGTCGAGGCGACCGCACCTGTGAGGTCCTCGAAGACGGTCCAGCATGCATTGGAATACACGTATAGCGCGAGACCACGCCACTGCCCATTCTCGTCGCAGGACAGGGGAACGACTTCCGAAAAGGCCACTGGGGTCGGAGCCATCAACTCTGACGCACCAAACCATGTGCCGAATCGCTTCATAGCATCCGTCAACGGAATGCGGACACGAAAGTAGCTAGGGTTCACAACGTGGAGCCTACTTATCTCTGCGTCTTGTTCGCGGTGCCGACGCGACAACTTTCAGCACCTGTGCTTCTCCGCCAGCTCCCGGAACGCCGTGACCTGGTTGGTCTGCCACGGCTCGTCGCGGCCCAGCTCGGCCGCCAGCAGCTGGGCCACACGCGGCGCACAGTCGGCGGCCGCCTGCGCGTCCAGCAACAGCGCCCGCGCGCGGCGGCTCAGCACGTCCTCAACGGTGCGGGCCTGTTCGCCGCGGGCGGCCCACACCACGTGCGCGGCGGTGTACGGCAGGTTCGGCGAGAGCGGCTCGGCCAGCTCGGGCGACTCCGCCTGCAGCTGCCGCACGCCGGGCCAGTCGAAGGGCGACTCGGCCTGGTGCTCGGCGCCAAAGATCGGCAGCTCGGCGGTCGGCGAGGCGCGGCTCGGCAGCCCGCCCGCGTCGATCGCGTGGTCCACCGCGTCCTCGGCCATGCGGCGGTAGGTGGTCCACTTGCCGCCGATGACCGACAGCATGCCGTGCGGCGATGTGCGGATCTCGTGCTCGCGGCTCAGCTTGCTGGTCGCGGCGTCCGGGTCGGCCTGCACCAGCGGCCGCACGCCCGCGAAGCAGGCCAGCACGTCCGCCCGCGTGGGCGCGGGGTCCAGGTAGCCGGCGACCGTCTCGAGCAGGTAGTCGATCTCCGCCGGCATCGCCAGTGGCTCGCGCGGCGCGTGGTCCAGCGGGATGTCGGTGGTGCCGACCAGCACCCGGCCCAGCCACGGGATCGCGAACACCACCCGCCCGTCCGGCGTGCGGGGCACGATGATCGCCGACTCGCCCGGCAGGAACCGCTGCGGCAGCACGATGTGCGCGCCCTGACTGGCGGCGATCCAGCGCGTCTTGAGCGGCTCGTCGGGGGTGGTCTCTAGCCGGCGCACGTCGTCGCAGAACGGCCCGGCGGCGTTGATCACCACCCGCGCGTCGACGCGCAGCTCGGCGCCGGTCTCTTTGTCCTCGGCGACCAGCCCGCACGCCCTGCCCTGCTGCCGGGTCACCTCGCGGACCTCGGCGTGGTTCAGGCAGACCGCGTCGTGCAGCACGGCTGTCTGCACCAGGTGTATGAGCAGCCGGGTGTCGTCGAACTGGCCGTCGAAGTACCGCACTCCGCCGCGTAGCTTCTGCTTCGGCAGGGTCGGCGCGAGCTCGAGCGTCTGTTCCCGCGACAGCCACCGCGAACGCTCGATGCCGAGCTTGCCCGCTAGCAGGTCGTAGGCCTTCATGCCGGCCGCGTAGTACGGGCCTTCCCACCACTGATACAGCGGCACGATGGTCGGCAGCGGGTGCACCACGTGCGGCGCGTTCTTCAGCAGCAGGCCGCGTTCGTGCAGCGCCTCGCGGACCAGGCTCACGTTGCCCTGCTCCAGGTACCGCACGCCGCCGTGCACCAGCTTGGTGCTGCGGCTGGAGGTGCCGTGGCCGAAGTCGTCCCGCTCGAAAACGGCCGCCTTGAACCCCCGCGCCGCCGCGTCCAGCACAATGCCGACGCCGGTCGCGCCGCCGCCGATCACCGCGATGTCCAGCGGCTCGAGCTCCGCCAGCCGCTCGATCTGATTGGCGCGGCTGGTCTGTTTCGGGATCAGGTCCAGGTGTTTCAAGGGATTCCCTGGGGCAACAAGTGGGCCGGAACAAGCGCAGCGCGGTTCCGGCAGCTCGGGCCGGTTGTGCCGGAACCGCGCTGCGCTTGTTCCGGCCTACGATCTGTGGACGTTCGTTCCATGGTTACTACGTTGGCCAACGGCCAACCTCACCGTAGCCTAGGGCGTCGCCCTAGACCGGCTTCACCCAACCCGCTCTACCCACCGTCCTCATCCGTCGCCCAGCCCTTGGCCCGCTCGACCGCGTGAGTCCACCGCTCGCGTTTGGCGGCCGCCTCGTCGGCGGAGATCTGCGGTTCGAACTCCCGGTCCACCTGCCAGTGCTTGGCCAGGTCGGCCCGGTCGGACCACACGCCGACCGCCAGGCCCGCCAGGTACGCGGCGCCCAGGGCGGTGGTCTCGGTGACCTTGGGCCGGATGACCCTGGCCTGCAGCAGGTCGGCCTGGATCTGCATCAGCGTGTTGTTGGCCGCGGCGCCGCCGTCGACGCGCAGCTCGTCGATCGGCAGCGCGGTGTCGGCCCGCATCGCCTCGGCCAGCTCGACCGACTGCAGCGCGATGCCCTCGAGCGTCGCCCGCGCGATGTGGGCGGCGGTCGTGCCGCGGGTCAGGCCGACCAGCGCGCCGCGCGCGTCGGGGTCCCAGTGCGGCGCGCCCAGCCCGGCGAACGCCGGCACCAGGTACACGCCGCCCGTGTCGGGAACCTGGTTGGCTAGCGCCTCGACGTCGGGCGCCTGCTTGATGATCCCCAGCCCGTCCCGCAGCCACTGCACGGCCGCGCCGGTGACGAACACGCTCCCCTCCAGCGCGTACTCGGTCACGCCGCCGATCCGCCACGCGGCGGTGGAGAGCAGCTGCTGCTGCGACGCGGTGACCTCCGTGCCGGTGTTCACCAGCAGGAAGCTGCCGGTGCCGTAGGTGTTCTTGGCGCCACCCTGCTCGAAGCAGGCCTGGCCGAACAGAGCCGACTGCTGGTCGCCCGCCAGGCCGGCGATGGCGATCCCATCAAGCCCGTCGACGCCGGCCGCCTCGCCGCACACGCCGCTCGAGTCGACCACCTCCGGCAGCATCGCCTCAGGCACGCGGAGGATGTCCAGCAGCTCGTGGTCCCACTCGGTGGTCTGCAGGTTCAAGAGCAGCGTCCGAGACGCGTTCGAGGCGTCGCTTACGTGCCGGGCTCCTCCGGTCAGCTTGTAGACCAGCCAGCTGTCGATGGTGCCGGCGGCCAGCTCGCCCGCCTCGGCCCGCTCGCGCAGGCCGGGCTCGTTGTCCAGCAGCCAGGTCAGCTTGGTGCCGGTGAAGTACGGGTCGAGCAGCAGCCCGGTCTTGGCGCGGAAGGTCGGCTCGGCGTCCTTGAGCTGCCGACACATGGCGGCCGTTCGGCGGTCCTGCCAGACGATCGCCCGGCACGCGGGCTCGCCGGTCTTGCGGTCCCAGACGACCAGCGTCTCGCGTTGGTTCACGATGCCGAGCGCCGCCACGTCGGCCGGCTTGAGCTTGGCCTTGGCGAGCGCCTCGACCGCGACGTCGCGCTGCGTCCGCCAGATCTCATCGGCGTCGTGCTCGACCCAGCCCGGCTTCGGGTAGTGCTGCTCGAACTCCTGCTGGCTGACGGCCACCATTGCGCCGTCCGCGTCAAACACAATCGCCCGCGAGCTCGTGGTGCCCTGATCGAGAGCTAGCAGATAAGCCATGGCCGCCTCGCCTGAAGGTTATCTCGGAAAGTAGTCCCCCGGCCTTCCCTACGCTCGACAACCTACCCCAGCCGCCGACGTTCCGCCACGGTCCGGCCAACACGATTTAAAGCGCCAACGCACGCTTCAGAATCCCGCGCCCAAGTTCTGTCCCAAGGGTTTTGTCCAAAAACACGCGCGGAGGGGACAAAACCCTGGCCGCATCATCCCTACGTCCTTGTTTTGAGGCTTCTATAGCAGTGTTTTGCTCGCCGCGCGGCCGCAGCGGCCCGGGGTTTTGTCCGATTTGCGCCGCCGAGTTGGACTCATCCAACGGGCGCGAGCGCACCACTATTCCGCGCCCACCATCAGCACCCAGGCGGGGCGCCTCCGCCTGAAGCTTGCACATCTATGTCCCCACCGATTTGACCACGGCGTGTGGCCGTTTTCTACGATGAAATGTTGAGAAGCGTGGGCTCATTCGCGAGCCGTCCTACTCTTCGTCGGGGCGTTTCAGGAAGCCGCGCAGCTTGCTGCCCAGGTCCTTCACCGCCTGCTCGACCTCGGCGGGCTGGGCGCCCGCGAGCCGGGCGAGCTCCTGCACCGCCTTCTCGCGCACCGCCTGACCGAGCCCCACCGCGAACGGCGACGCGGTCCCCGTGAACCCGGTCGGGTCGAGGTCGACCGTGAACTCGAGCGGCAGCTCGCCGGGGTTCCGGTTGAGGAACGCGACCATCGGCTTCACCACGCCCTGCTTGAGCCATGGCAGGTCGTCCGGCGCCTCGGCCCGCAGGTCAGAGATCGTGAGCTTCCAGTCCATGCGGAGGTGCGGCTCGCCCTCCAGTGACCAGTCGGAGCGGGTGTCGACGCTCAGGGTCCCGTCGGTCATCCACGCCAGCGGCCCGCCCAGGTACTGGGCCGCGGTCGCCACGGGCAGGCCGTCCGCCCGCCAGTTGGCGATGTGGCCGCCATCGTCGTGGGAGGTCTCGATGCTCCACGGCCGCCCGTCGATGGCGCCCGCGCCGTTGGCGTTGAACAGCAGCTCGAACGCCGCGCGCGAGCTGTGCAGCTCCTCCACCTCCAGCTTGTCGACCGCCAACGCAATCTCGACCGGCTGGCCGGTTAGGCTCACGTCTTGGAAGTCGAGGGCGATGCCCTCCAGCAGCAGCTCTCCGATCACAAGCCGGGCCTTGGCGCCCGACTCCTGCGGCTGGTTCGCCCGCTGCTTCCGCTCGTAGCTGCCGGTCACGCCCGACACCGCAACGCGCGTCACCCGCTTTTCGCTCCCCAGCAGCGAGAACACGTCGAGGTCGACGTCGAAGTCGTCGACCTGCACATCGAGGTCAGAGACCGGGTGATCCGCCCGCGACGCCTTGACGCCCGTAAGCCTCAGCCGCCCCGTGATCAGACTCCCCTCAGCGCTCTCGAACGACGCGACCACGCCTGTGGCCGCGCCTGCGCGGGACAGCGCGAACCTCACGGCCGACTCAAAGAACACGAAGTTGACAAGCAAGAGCAGCAGCACGCTTACCGCGAGCAGACCGGCGAAGCCGAACAGCAGCCGGTGGGCCCACTTCCGCACAGCGGGCGAGTCCGCCATCCGACGGAGCCAGCTCGGCGCACGGTCGGTCTCCTCGCGGGTGGTTCTCCGCGCAGCGCTAGCGGCCGCGATCGAACCGTGCACAACAACGTCGGCTCCCAAGAGCAGCAGTTCGAACACGCACGCGACCAGTGACCCAATCAGCCCCACCACGCCCATCAGCGCTGGAGCGATGAGCACGAACAGTTCGGCGAGGGCCGGCAGCAAGACTTCCATGGGGCGGGCTCGGATCCTACGGGGTGCGGTGGCGGCGGCAACGGTGCGATTGTAGCCGAATGAAATGCGTAGCTAGGACACAACGTGGGTCGAAATGCGCAGGTCGCTGACTGCCGGGCGCGGCTCGGATGGAAAGTCTGTCGGTTTTTTCTTGACGCGCGACCCCGAACTCTATAAAACCAAATCTAGTTAACCAAACACAACCCATCGGGGACCTCTTCACCATGGCCCGACCCAAGGCATCGGAGCTCACCGAACGTGAGCTCGAGCTGATGCACGTCTTCTGGGACCAGGGACCGCAGACCGCGGTCGACGCGCGTGCCGCCCTGGCCGAACAAGGCCGCGACCTGGCTTACACCACGGTCGCCACACTGATCAAGATCCTGGTCGAGAAGAAGTTCCTCAAGCAGACCGGCGACCAGCGGCCCTACACGTACCAGCCGATCCGCTCGTTCGACGAGGTCTCGGGGCGGCTGGTCACCGACCTGGTGAAGCGTGTGTTCCAGGGCTCCCGCGAAGAACTGCTAGTGCGGCTCCTGGACGGGAGGAAGCTGTCCGCCAAGGAGCGGCAGGTGCTCGAAGACATCCTCGACGAAGGGGGCAAGCGATGATCACGCTTGATGCGATGCTGCTGCGTGGCGCCCTGCAGGTGGCGTTCTTCTCGATTGCCCTCGCGGTCATCTACGCCGGCGCCCGCTGGCTCGGCGCCCGCGCCGCGGCGGCGACGCTGCTGTGGGGCATGGTGCTGACCCTCGGGCTCACCCTGCTGGTAGGCAGCCCTTGGCCGCGGTGGGAGCTGCGCGCCACGCAACGCGCCGCCTCGCCCGCCCCCGCGCCTGCGGCCAGCACGCCGCAACCCACGGCGGGAGCCGTGGGGCAGAACCCACCGGTGGAGATCGCCCCAGCCACGATCCAGCAGTTCACCCTGTCGGACTACGCGGCGGAGTTCACCGCCGCGTTGACCGAGCCACGGCCCGTTGATCGTAATGACAGCGTACAGTGGTCGTGGATCGTGCTGGCCGCCACCGCCGGCGTGGCGTTCGGCGTGCTGCGGCTCGCGCTGGGGCTGGTGAGTGTGCGGAAGTTGTCGCGGGAGAGCACTCCGATTACCGACGAGCCGCTGCTGGCGGTGCTCCACCGGTTGAGAGCCGAGCTGGCGCTCGACGCTCCGGTCGCCGTGCGCGAATCGGCCTCGCTCTCGACGCCGGCCACGATCGGCTGGCGGCGTCCCCAGATCCTGTTGCCGGCCGGCTGGCGCACGTGGTCCGATGGTGAGCGGCACGCGGTGCTGGCTCACGAGCTGGCGCACATTGCCGGCCGTGACTACCTCGGCTGGATCGTGGCGCGGCTGGCCGTGGCTGTCCACTTCTACAACCCGCTGGTGCGGTGGCTGGCGGCGCGGCTGCAGCTCGAACAGGAGCTGGCCGCCGACGCGGCCGCCGCCCGCGCGGTGGGCGATCGGCAGGGCTACCTGCAGACGCTGGCCGCGCTGGCGCTCGCCACCCCGCCGCAGCGGGTCGCCGGCCCCGCGCGCACGCTGTTCCCCACTCGTTCCCTGCTCATGAGGAGAGTCGAGATGCTCCGTTCACCGCTTGCTACGCTGAAGAGTCGACCGCTGACCTCCCGGCTGCAGGTCGCGGCCGGCTGCCTGCTCGCGCTCGCCGCCGTGGGCATCGCGGGGCTGAGGCCGCCTACGCTGGTCGCCGAGGAACCGATTGAGGTCCTGTCGTATACGATCGCCGAACACGAACCGCTGCCGCTGACGCTGGCGCCGGAGGGATCGATGGCGGCGTTGTCGGTGAGGCCGGCGTCCGTGGTGGAACGGCCGGAGTTTGCCAGCCTGACCGAGTACCTCAACAGCCTCCCGCCCCTGAAGGAAACCGGCCTGCGGGCGAAGGACGTCGCCGAGCTGCTTGTCATCGTTCCCGAGCCACGGCGCGGGCTCGCGCCCCGCATCGTTGTCCGGCTCCATGACGCCAAGACCTGTGAGACGCTTATCGAGAAGCTGTCGGCGCAATCAAACTTGAAAGAAGTGTCCGGCGGTGAGCACCAGACATGGAGGGATGCCTCTGAACAACTCACCCGGTACGACGCAGCTACGCTGGTGATCGACCACTACGCCACCACCGAAAACGGCCAGCCGCCCGAGCTGCTGAACCCCCTTCCCGAATGGGCCGACTCCTGGGGCGAGCGCAATCTGGCGGTGAACCTGTGGGCCGACAACCAGAAGATCTTGGCGACGGGCCTGCGGCAGGAGCTGCAAGAGAATCCCCAGGCGGCGATGATCGCCCCGTTGATCGAAAAGATCCGGCATATCGTCGGCTCGCTCTCGATCGATGACAATGCACGGTTTGAGCTGACCGCATCGACCGACAGCGAACAATCCGCCAAGCAGGTCGCGGCGACCCTCGAAGCGCTGCGGGTGCTGGCACAGAACGGGCTTGCTCAGCAACGCAACAACGCGCCGGAGGAGCACCGTGAGATGATTATGCAGGCGTTGGACGTAATCGACGCCGCGGTGGCTGGCCTCGACATCAAGGCCGACGGCTCGTCAGCCAGCATGGCCTATGAGCCCGACCAGTCGGTCGCGCAGATCGCCGAGGTCGCCACGACGCTGCTCCCAGCGGTCGACGCCGCCCGCGCCAGCGCCCGCCGACAACAGGGCCTGAACAACCTGAAACAGCTCGGGCTGGCGATGCACAACTTCTACAGCGTCCACGAACGGCTCCCCCAGGCGAGCAGCACCGACTACTACGACTACGAAGCGAAGCAGTGGCGAAAGAGCGAGCACCCCCACAGCTGGCGGGTGACGCTGCTGCCGTTCCTGGAACAGCAGGCTTTGTACAACGCGTACCGATTCGACGAGCCATGGGACAGCGAGGCGAACATGCGGATCGCCAATACGCTGGTCCCGGTGATGGTCGACCCGAACTCGACCTCCTCGACCAACGCGTCGTACTTCATGCCGGTCGGCCCTGACACGGCGTTCCCCAAGGACAGGGCGCTCACGTTCATGGACATCCGCGACGGCACGTCGAAGACCATTCTGTTCGTCCAGGCTAAGAGGGACACCCCCTGGACGAAGCCCGAAGACATTGAGGTCACCGCCGATGGCAAGCTGCCCGAGCTAGGGGGCTTCAGTCAGGGCGTCTTCCTCGTGGCGTTGATCGACGGGTCGGCCCACACCCTTTCTCAGGACATGCCGGAAGACATCCTGCGGGCGATGTTCACGAGGGACGGCCGCGAGGACTATGACTTGAGCACGTTCCGCGTCCCCCGCTAGCCGCCAGCGACTGAGCTCCCGCGGATAGTGGGCCGCCACAGTCTAATGGGCCACCACGGGGCCCGACGGGTTACAACGATTGCGGCGGGTCGGGCGGCTAGGTACGCCGCGGCCCGCCGTTTTTCGTGCTACGGTTTCGGGCTCGCCTACCGCCCTGGCCGATAGAACCCCCTTATGAGCACCGACTCCGCCATCAATAGCGTGCTGGCCGCCAAGCAGGCCGAGAGCTACGGCCGCGTCGCCTTCGCGGTGGCGAGGAAGTCGCTCGACGCCCAGCAGGCCGCGGGGGACGCCGCGGTGCAGCTGATCGAAGCCGCGGGCCAGCTCGGCAAGGCGGCCGGCAAGGGTCAGCAGCTCGACGCGGTGGGGTAGCTACGCAACTCTGGGCGCCGTGCGGCAGCTACGCATCGTCGGGTGCCGGGGGCGCTCCCGAAGGGAAGCCCCCGCGATGTACTGGGCGGAGCAAGCGCTCCTCGGGGGCTTCCGCTGTCGCGGAGCGCCCCCGCCACCCGAAAGGACTCCGCTCGGTTATAATCGGCGGCATGCCCGCTGATTCGTCCCCCCTGTCCTGGCTAGCCGACGCGCTCGCCGACCTCGACGCCCGGGGGTTGCGACGCGCGCTGCGGGAGCGGGGCCTGCCGCAGACCAGCGAAGTGGAGATCGACGGCCGGCGGCTGGTGAACTTCAGCGCCAACGACTACCTCGGCCTGGCCAACCACCCGCTGCTGGCCGAGGCGGCGCGCCACGCGATCGCCCATCACGGCTGGGGCGCCGGCGCGAGCCCGCTGGTCACCGGCCGCAGCTCGCTGCACGCCGAGCTGGAACGCCGGCTCGCCGAGTTTGAGGGCGAGGAGGCCGCGCTGCTGTTCCCGTCCGGCTTCGCCGCGAACGCGGGCGTGATCCCGGCGCTGGCCGACGCGGGCGACGCCATCTTCTCCGACGCCAAGAACCACGCCAGCCTGATCGACGGCTGCCGGCTGTCGCGGGCCGACACGCGGGTCTACCCCCACAACGATGTTCAAGAGCTGGCGCGGCTGCTCGCCGAGTCCTCCGACCGCCGCCGGCGGCTGATTGTGACCGATACGCTGTTCAGCATGGACGGGGACTTTGCGCCGCTAGCGCGGATCGCGGAGCTGGCCGTCGAGCACGACGCGGTGCTGCTGGTCGACGAGGCCCACGCCACCGGCGTGTGGGGCGCGACCGGCCGCGGCTGCGTCGAGCACTTCGCCGACCAGCGTCCCAGCATCCGCGACGCGGCCATCGTCAAGATCGGCACGCTCAGCAAGGCGCTCGGCTGCGCGGGCGGGTTTGTCGCCGGGTCGCAGCAGCTGATCGACTACCTGGCGAACCGCGCCCGCAGCTACGTGTTTTCGACCGCGCACCCGGCGGCCAACTGCGCGGCGGCCCTGGCGGCGCTCGGCCTGGTGCGGGACGAGCCGGCCCGGCGGCGGCGGGTGCGGTCGCTGGCCGACTCGCTCCGCGGCCGCCTGAGGGCGCGGGGCTGGGACTGCGGCGCGTCGGTCAGCCAGATCGTGCCGGTGGTGCTAGGGGATGTCGACCGCACGATGCAGGCGGCCGCGCGGCTGCTGGAGGCCGGCCTGCTGGTCCCCGCTATCCGGCCCCCCACCGTGCCGCCGGGCGAGTCGCTGCTGCGGATCAGCCTGTCGGCGGACCACCGCGAGCAGCAGCTGGAGCGGCTGATCGACGTGTTGGGGGAGAGCTCGTAAGCCCCCTTCCGGCAGGGGCACGGAGTCCCGCCAGGGCGTGTAACCGGCATAATCGCAAGGATTTGCGGCTCGGCTGGGCGGCCCGTTTCGTTGATCTTTGGCCCGCCGGCATTTAAGATCAAGGTTCACGGATTACCCAAACCCCCTAGCTGCGCCCCCCGCGTCCGCGCGGGCCGGCCTCGGATGTTGAGCGCATGATCGGCCTGATAGTCGTCGTTGTCGTCCTGATAGCCACCATCGTCTTGGCGATCTTCGCCAGCAAGGTGTGGCACTGGGCCCACGTGCTGGTCGTGGCGGGCCTGGTGCTGGCGACCGTCGGCTACTCGAACCTCGGCTACCGCGTGCTCGAGAACAAAGCCAAGTACCAAAGGGCCGAGGCCAACAGCCTCAAGCAGCTGGAGAACGTCGAGCGCCAGATCGAGGCGATCGACCGCGGGTCCGATTCGACGCCCAGCCTGGGCGACCTGGAGTTCCAGCTGCGGATGGTCAACCGCGTCCGCGGCCGCCTGTGGGAAGACGTCCGCGCCCTGGGCGCCCCGAACAACGACACGCTGATGGTCACCGTCGGCGTGGCGGAGGACGCGCCGCCGATGAACGTGAGCGAGGGCGCCATCCTCTACGCGTTCGAACGGGGCGACCCGTCGCAGGGCGCCAGCTACATCGGCGAGTTCCGCGTGGTGCAGGCCGCCCCGCGTCAGCTGCAGCTCGAACCGGTGCTGCAGATGCACAACGCCGACCTCGACCGCTACTTCAACAGCGCCGCGGAGGGCCGCCCCTGGACCCTCCACGAGACCATGCCGGTCGACAACTACGAGATGTTCGCCGACCTGACCGACGAGCAGCTGCAGGCGATCCTGCCGGAGGGCAGCGTCGAGGAGTACGTCCGCCACGGCGGCCCCACCCAGCCGGACGACGACCCCCGCCGCATCATGGGCATCGACGCCGACGGCAAACTGGTCGGCCCCGAGTCGATGGACACCGCCCAGCAGAAGATCTACTTCCGCCAGCTGCGCGACTACGCGTTCGAGTTCCAGGAGCAGGCCAAGCGGCAGCGCGAGCTGCGGAGCGAGGGCCTGGCCATGCAGTCGAACCTGAAGCAGATGCAGGCGGCCCTGGACGGCGCGAAGAAGCACGGCGAGTTCCGCAACGAGGAGCAGCGCAAGCTCAAGCACGACCTGGCCGGCGTGCAGCGCGACCTCAAGACCATCACCGACCACCTGGCCGCGGTGCAGCGGCAGGCGGACCGCGCCAAGCAGCTGCTGACGCAGACGCTGGCCGCCAACGTCAGCACCGCCCAGCGGCTGGCCTCGGTGCAGGCGGCGTTGATCGGCGCGTCCGACCTCGACAGCAACCCGACGCCCGCCCGCGGCGCCATCGACAGCCACGCGCTGTAAACCCCGGCCGCCCCGGCCGCCGTTCTCCTGCTAGCGGGCCGCTGCGCCGCCGCCTGGGGGCCGCCAGCCAAGCCGCCCGCGTTCGCATTGCGGGCCCGCCGCGCGTCTGCTAGAAGTCGCGCCGTTTGTGCCCCTCCCCCAGCACCGCCCGGACGGAGCCGAGGATGCTGTCTTTGCTGCTTGCCCAAGCGCCCGCCGCTCAGCCCCCCACCACGCAACCGGCCGCCCCCCAGCCGCCCGCCGCCCCGGCCCAGGCCGCGGCGAACAGGCCGCCGGTCTCCGCCGAGGAGGCCGCCGTCGACGCGGTGAAGGAGAACCTGCTGGCGCCGCCGCCCGGCGTGTCGAAGGAGGCGTACAACGAGTTCATGACCCTCAAGTGGACCCGGCTCGACGCGGGCGAGTGGACCGAGATCGTCACGTACTACGCGGTGCAGTGGGGCGCGCGCATCGGCCTGGCGCTGATCGTCTTCTACATCGCGTGGACGCTGGCGGGCTGGGCTTCGATGGCCGTGGACCGCACCCTCGGCCGGCTGAAGTTCGACGCCACGCTCACCAAGTTCCTCTCGCGGCTGGTCCGCTGGCTGGTGCTGCTCTTGGCCGGCCTTATGTGCCTGAGCTACTTCGGCGTGCAGACCACCAGCTTCGCCGCGCTGATCGGCGCCGCGGGCCTGGCGGTCGGCCTGGCGTTCCAGGGCACGTTGTCCAACTTCGCGGCGGGCGCGATGCTGCTCCTGTTCCGCCCCTTCAAGGTGGGCGACGCGGTGAACGTGGCCGGGCAGACCGGCGTGATCGACGAGATCTCGATCTTCACCACCGCGATGGACACGTTCGACCACAAGCGGATCATCATCCCCAACGGCGAGATCTTCGGCGCGGTGATCGAGAACATCACCTACCACTCCTACCGCCGCTGCGACGGCGACGTCGGCGTCAGCTACTCGGCCGACATCGACCAGACCCGGGCCGTGCTGGAGCAGGTGGCCGCCAGCATCGAGGGCGTGTACCCGGGCAAGGACCCGGCGGTCGTGCTGATGGGCCTGGGCGCTTCGAGCGTCGACTGGTCGGTCCGCGTGTGGGCGCCCACGGCCGACTTCCTGACCATCAAGCAGCGGCTGCTGCGCGAGATCAAGGTCCGGCTCGACGGCGAGGGGATCGAGATCCCGTTCCCGCAGATGGATGTGCACATCGATCAGCCGAACGCGGCGTAGCCGGCTGTTGAGGTCCAGCCTTCAGGCTTTAGGGTGGGCCGATAGGCCACCGCCGAATGAGCTGGCCAGCTCGCCAATGGTGGACGTACGCTGCGCTGCCGGCCACCACGAGTTATCACTCCACCAGTCCGCGCAGTATGTCCAACCGGTTCGGCGGAGCAGACGGCGATAGGAAATCAGGGATAGTTTGGGCGGTCCTTCTCGGCCGAGAGAGGAATTCCACCGGCCATTCTGTCACTCGCTCCTGTGCGACGTGAATGAACTCCCCGGGAGCTGGTTCATCGAGGTACTCACGCTGCAGCACCAGCGCCAGCACCTCTTCGGCTCCGGCGGTTTGCTGACAAAACCGGTGCGCTTCATCATAGCTTCCAAACGAGTAGTAGTAGTCCGAGCCATTACATTCATCCGCGGCGCCCTTCGCCGGGTAGCACCACACCCGGTACTCTAGCACTTCGTCCCACACGTACCCGCCGCCAGCCTTGGCCAATGCGGGATACGTGCCGACGGCGTCCGGGTCTAGTACGGCAGGTGGATTCATCGCAAGTCCTCCATTTATTGGATGTAGGGTGGACCGATAGGCCCACCGCCGAATAACCTGGCCAGCTCGCCAATGGTGGGCGTACGCTTCGCTGCCGCCCACCCTACTTGGCTGTTGGAGTGCACCCCTCCGACGAATGCGTTGGCGAACTTGCAAATGGTGGGCGTACCTGCGCTGCCGCTCACTCTACGACTTTCGAGAGGGAACGATCCTCGATGCCGTTTCGAGTCGACATCCGGTTCTTGAAAGAAACAGAACGCAAGCTAGGCGTTATGTTCCCGCCGTCGTACGTAGTTCGAATCGTGAAAGCCAATGGCGGGGGAGTTGAGGCTCCGCCAGATGTATGGCTGCTGTACCCAATACTTGATACCAGCGACAAAAAACGCCTCAAACGCACATGTAACGACGTCGTACGGGAAACAGAGTCGGCAAACGAGTGGCCCGATTTCCCTCCCAGCGCCGTTGCAATCGGTGGTAACGGCACTGGTGACCAGCTTATCTTTCTGCGGCAGTCGAGTGATCCGTCCCTACTAACACACGAAGTCTACTGGTGGGACCACGAGACAGGGGCAGTCGAAAAGGTGGCGGATGATCTTGGCGACCTTCCTGATGCCTAGATGTGTTGGATGGGTTAACAGCCCACCGCCGCTTAAGGCCGTGAATTCGCCAACGATGGGCATCCGCTTCGCTGCCGCCCACCCTGCATGACTACGCTCGCAAGGGCGCCGCCGCGCCACGCCTAGGCATCCTGCCCGCCGCGGCTTTCAAACCGGAAGGCAACCCGCCTGCCCCACGGGTGATCGACCTCGTCCTCGCGGTACTCTCCGGCGGCGTAGCCGCTGACCGTCCGCCGCCAGAAGTGGATTGCCCGTGTGTGCGTAGGCCAGGTCACCACTTCCCAACTGCCCGGGTGCGCATCGAACCCTAGCACGGCGGCCCTCTCGGCGACTTTCCGCCCGCGGTGCGCGTGCAGCACGAAGAACTCGTGCACAACAAAATCGGCGTCGATGCCGGCCGGCAGGCTCGACCGCGCCGCGACCAGGTTGAACCCGGCCGGGCGACCGTCAACCAGTATCAGGTAGGGGAACAGCGCCGCCGGGTCGGTCCACCAGCGGGCGGTCTCGTGCTGGGTGTGTTCGGCGAGCGTCGGCAGGCGGTCGCCGCAGTCGAACAGGCCATGGCGGTTGGCCACGAAGCTCGCGTCGAACTCAGAGACATCGTGCCGGTAGAGGGGCCACAGGTTCTGGACCACGTAGGCGTCCTGCCGGTCGGTCAGCTTGAGCTCGACGTTCATCCGCGGATTCCTGTGACGGCCGCGAGGCTGTCCGAGGCTACGCAATCAGCTTCGCGATCTTCCGCCCGGTCACGCTCAGCGGCAGCTCGCTTAGCTCGGCGGGGTCGATCCACCGCGTGGGGCTGTCCGCCGTGGAACGCAGGCGGCCGCCCGAACGCTGGGCGGTGTAGCAGTCGAGCGTGATGCGGTGGCGGGTGACGCCGTGCTTGAGCGTCTTGAGGTGCGACGCGCCGCGGACCTGAACGCCGGTCTGCTCGGCGACCTTCTTGGCGAGTTCGTCCTGCGCGAACAGCGGCCCTTCGCTCTCAACAGCGAACCTTGGAAAATCCCACAGGCCGCTCCACCGCTCGCCGGGTCCGCACTGGCGGACCAGCACCTCGCCCCCCTTGAAGACGACCACGGCGGCCTCGCTGACGTCGATAAACTTCAGCTTCTTGGTGGTGGGCTGCAGCAGCTCGACCAGGCCCTGGCGGTTCGCCTCGCACTGACGGGCGAGCGGGCACGCCTGGCAGTTGGGCGCCTTGGGCGTGCAGACCAGCGCGCCAAGCTCCATCAGCGCCTGGTTGAACCGCGAGGCGCCCTGCTGCGGGACTAGCTCTTCGGCCACGCCCCACAGATACTTCTGTCCCGCGGTTGACGTGGGGTCGCCGCGGTACGCGGCCAGGCGGGTGAACAGCCGGATGGTGTTGGCCTCGAGGATCGGCGCCGGCAGGTCGAACGCGATCGACGCGATCGCGCCGGCCGTGTAGCGGCCCACGCCCGGCAGCTTCTGCAGCGCCGCCACGTCGCGCGGGAAGCGGGATTCGTGCTCGGCTGCGAGAACCTTGGCGGCCGCGTGCAGCCCGCGGGCGCGGCGGTAGTAGCCCAGGCCCTCCCACAGCCGCAGCACCTCCTGCTCCGGCGCGGCGGCCAGGTCGACGACCGTGGGGAACGCCTCGAGGAACCGGGCGAAGTAAGGTTTGACGGTCTCGACCTGCGTCTGCTGCAGCATCACCTCGCTGAGCCAGACGCGGTACGGGTCGCGGTTCTGCCGCCAGGGGAGGTCCCGGGCGTGCTCGGCGAACCAGTCCAGCAGCCGCCGGCGGAGGGTCCGCAGCCGGGCGGGCGTGAAAGGCGGGGCGTCTTCCGTGACGGGCATCGTGCGCAGTAGGTGCGGGTTCGGCGTGGGTCTGTCTGCTAGCATGCCAGAGCGGGGCGCCCGATGGAAGCCGCTGGTCGGCGACAGTCCCTAGCCGATGAGCTACGCCTCGGCGGGGAACCCGGTGTGGAGCTTGCTCGTCAGGAGCATCGGCTCCGGGGCATCCGGCGAGGCGTAGCTCGCCGGCTAGAGAGTGCTGCTATCGCCATTGCAGGCTTTCGCGTAAGGTCGCTAAAGTAGGCGGGTTGTAACGCGCCGGTTGGCGCCAGCCTTGGAAGGAGCCTTTCGTGTTTGTTTGTGCCTCGACGGAGTGTTTCCCGGAACTCAGCCCCAAAGAGACGCTCGCGCGCCTCGTCGACCTGGAGTACACAGTTGTCGAGCTGGCGATCCACGAGACCGACGGCTGGCTCAAGCCATCGGAGGTGCTAGCAGACCTGGAGCGGGCGGTAAACCTGTGCCGCGAGACGCACCGCATGTCGGTGGCCGCGCTGTCCATCAACATCGAGGCCGAGGGCGACGCGTACTACGAGCAGTTTGCGGCGTGCTGCAAGCTGGCCAAGGCGATCAAGGTGGTGACCATGGTGGTGCCGTCGGCCGAGCTGGGCGCCCCGTTCAACGAGGAGGTGGAGCGGCTCCGCAAGCTGTCGGCCATCGCCTCGCTGGAGGGCGCCGTGGCCGCGCTCAAGACCCAGGTCGACCGCATGAGCCAGGACGTCGACACCGCGCAGATGTTCTGCAACAACGTGCCGGGCCTGAAGCTGACGCTCGACCCGAGCTGCATGATCTTCGGCCCCAACCAGAACCGCGGCTACGACAAGCTGATCGAGCACGTGCAGCACGTGCACCTGCGAGACACCAGCAAGAACGAGCTGCAGGTCCGCGTCGGCCAGGGCGAGATCGACTACGGCAAGTTGGTCAGCCAGCTGAACGCCGCCCGCTACAACCGCGCCCTGTCGGTCAACATGACCCCGATGGCGGACGTCGACCACGAGGGCGAGATGCGGAAGATCCGGTTGCTGCTGGATAGCTTGCTGTAGAGTAGTCAGCGCAAGCCACCTACTAACTAAGCCCCCACACCCGTGGCCAAGCACTACAAACTCACTGCCAAACAGATTGCACCGCTAGCAGAGGGATTCGGCGGATGTATCGCTACCGACTTGATCACGGTGGATGGCAAGCGAGTCAACTTCATGTACCGGGAAGCGACGGACCGCGAACATGACAGCGGCTGGAGGTTCATGTCGGGCTTTGAGTCCGACGAGTACATGAACGAGCCAACTAATCACGGCATCTACGACGTCAATACAATCGCCAATTACGATCAGGACATTATCCCATTCTTGGGCGCGCCGGTCGGCTCTGCGTACGAGAGGAATCAACATAACGGCGCGTTCGAGGCCGTTGAGTTTGGCCCGCCTGAAGACTGATTACCTACGCGTGTCGGCGCGACCCCCGACTGAGAAGACCCCAGCGATGTCCTCGCTGGCCGCGTAACTCACAGCACTCGCATTGTTTCAGCACACGGCAACGGGTCGTCGTGCATGTCGCGGGCAGACATCAGCCCACCAGGCCGAGCCCCTCCAGCCACCCGTACTTGTCCCAGTCGACCCAGGACTCGACGAGAGCATCTCCTTCGTAGCGGTCGGTGTGCACGCCGGTCCAGCTGGTGGTCTTGCCGGTCGGCTCGTAGCCCGCAAACGGGCCCGTGTGATTGGCGGTCATCTTCCACCGCGAGCAGACGTAGTCGCCCTCTTCAACCTGCTGCAGCACCTCCATCCGCACGTCCGAGAAGCCGTTGTGGAATTCGGTGACCAGCGTCTTCCACTCCGCCAGCGACTTCGCCGAGGCGCCGCCCCCGGCGTCGGGCATCTGGTGGTTCATGTACCCGTCCGACAAGAAATCGGCGGCCTGATGAACCGCGTTGTCCCCCCAGAGCTCCAGGAGCTGCTTCGACGTGGCTTTGTGGCTCGCAGACATGTGAGACCCCTTAGGTTAGAGAAGGCGCAACCCGCGGACGGTAGCCGGTTTCTCCCACGGCCACAACCATCTCCAGGGGGGTGACGGGGTTAACGCCAGACCGGGATGCGCGTCATGTGGCCACATGATTTGCTCACCTGGGACTCACACCGAGGGATCCGAGCGTTCTCTAGTGATTTCCGCTGCCGGAATCCGTAGACTGCAGCTCGTTGATCGGGGTGTTCCTCACAGCGTTCACCAAGGCGTCACACAGGGGCCCCGCCAACGCCAAGCCCCGAACGGCAGGCAGGCAAACCAAGCGTCCCTGAGGCCCGACCGGTGATCACGACGTCAAGGCTTAGACTCCGCTGGCCGCGTTTCCGCACCCGCACGCTGCTGGCGGTGATGACCGTGCTCTCGATCGGGTTCGGCGCCGCGCTCTACCTGTGGCCCTCGCCGCGGGCGTCGACGGCGGTCGTTCCGGTGCTGGGGCCGATCACCGACGGCGGCAAGACGACCGCCCTGCCCCCGCCCAGCGACGCCGAGGTGATGCGGGCGTTGCAGCGGGCGCTGCCCCGGGGCGCGAAGGCCCCCACCATGAACGTCCGCATCGTGCGCGAAAAGGTGGCCGACTACGTGGACCCGGTGCGGGTGTACCCGATGATCGGACCCGGGCAGCAGCACCACGCGCACTACCGGTGCTCGATCTACTTCAGCCGCGGCGCCTACCGCCCCGACGGGCGGTACATCATCACCGTCGACCACAACCACCTGCACATGGTCGGCGAGGAGACGCCCAGCCTGTAGGCTCGGCGGGCGACGGCGCACCACGGGCTTCGCGCTGTAGCGGACGATGCCATGCGACTGAGATTCAACCTCCGCGCGTTACTGCTGGTGGTGCTGCTGGCCAGCCTGCTGTCGGGTTGGTTTGCGCTGCAGCTGGCCGACGCGCGGCGGCAGGCGCGGGCGGTCGAGCGGCTGCAGGAGCTGGGCGGCACGGTCTACTACGACTTCCACCACTACGTCGACGACGACCTCGGGGGCGTGCTCAGCGGAAGCCGCAAGCCGCAGACCTGGCGGTGGGCCCGCCGGTGGGTGGGCGACGACTACTTCAACCGGGTCTACTACGTGAGGTTCGTGGAGGAGACCCCCATCCCCCAGCAGCCGGGCTTCATGCACTTCCTGGGCCCGGTCGCCACCCCCACGCCGCTCAGCCGCGAAGCGGACCGTCACGTGGCGCTGCTGCACAACCTGCCCGACCTGCACACGCTCGATCTGGCGTCGACCACGGTGTCCGAGGAGTCGATCCCGGAGCTCGCCAAACTGACCAGCCTGAAGCTGCTGTGGCTGCCCACCGACTTCCCGGCCGAGGGGCTCGAACGGCTGCAAGAGCTGCTGCCCGGGTGCGACGTGCATCGCCGCTAGCCGGCGTGAAAACCAATCCGTCGGAATCCGGCAGCCTGCCCCGCCTACCGGATTGCTCGCCCCACCCGACCTGCACCGGAATCGCTGTTTCCCGAGAATCGGGCGGCGCCCTGATCGGGGCGCACCCCGTGCCGGTGGTGGTCACCCGATCAGCCGCTTCACCGGCCCGCAAAGCGGAGGAACCTGCCGCGGGGAGCGGGGTTTATCATTGCAGGCCACGTGGAGGAACCGGCTAGCTGGCTCAAGGCCGCCCCGCCACCTAAACTGGTAGGGCTGGCGGGACGCGTCCCGCCGGGCGCACCCCCTGCGACAGCACCCACAGCCACCGCGCGGCCCCCACGCCGGAGACCCCTTTGTCGATCAGCGACAGCACGATCCAGCGCTACACGCACGCCGACCCGGACGTGCGGCTGATGCTGCGCGTGCGCGACGACGACGCCGCGGCGTTCGAGGAGTTGATGCTCCGCTACCAGAACCGGCTGGTGTCGCTCATGGCGCACCTGACCGGCAAGCGGGACATCGCCGAGGACCTGGCCCAGGACGTGTTCCTGCGTGTGTACCGCGCCCGCAAGCGGTACGTGCCGGGATCGAAGTTTTCCACCTGGTTGTTCACCATCGCCAACAACGTGGCGTCCAACGCGCTGCGGACGCTGTCGCGCCGCAAGGAGGTGAACGTCACCGCCAAGCCGGACGACAGCAGCTTCAACCCGGTGGTCGCCTCGGCGACCGCGGCCAGCGCGCTGATGCCAACCCGGCAGCTCGACAAGTCGGAGATGCAGGAGGCCGTGCTGGCGGCCATCGACACCCTCAACGAGCGGCAACGCCTGGCGGTGCTGCTCGCCAAATTCGAACACATGAGCTACGAGGACATCGGCGAGGTCATGGAGATGACCCCGCAGGCGATCAAGTCGCTGCTGGCCCGCGCCCGCGGCAAGCTCCGCGAGGCGCTGACGCCGTACGTCGACCACGGACAAAAAGTAGACGGCTAGCCCAGCCAACCGCACCCCCTAATACTCACCACCAACCACCAACAGCTACCCCGTCATGTCTTCCCCCTCCCAATCCGACGACGCGTCTCGCGAGATGCTGGTCGCGTACCTCGACGGCGAACTGTCGCCGGAGGAGGCGCGCGACGTCGAGCGTCGGATCAGCGAGGACCCCGAGCTGCGTCAGGAGATGCAGTCGCTGGAGAAGGCGTGGAACGCGCTGGACGACCTGCCGAAGTCGACCGTCGACGAGGACTTCTCGCGCACCACGATCGAGATGGTCGCCGTCGAGGCCCAGCGCGAAGTGGCCGAGCTGACCGCGGCGATGCCGGTCACGCGGCGGCGGCGGTGGTGGGGCGTGGCCCTGCTGGGCGCCGCGGCGGCGGTTGCCGGTTTCCTGATGGTCCGCGGCTTCGTCTCGACGCCCGACCGGCAGCTGGTGCAGGACCTGCCGGTGCTGTGGGGGATCGAGCCGCTGTCGCAGAACGCCGACGCGCAGTTCCTCACCCTGCTGGCCAGCCGGCAGCCCGACCTGGTGCAGCGGCACGGCTGCTGCCAGGTGCAGGACGACGCCGCCGAGTGGACCAAGATCGCGGGCGAGAGCCGCGCCCAACGACGCGCCCGCCTCCGCGACCTCTCCGGCGTGGACCAGGACCGCCTGAAGACGGCCGAGCGGCGTTTCCTGTCGCTCTCCGAAACGCGGCAGCAGGCGCTCCGCGACCGGTACGAGTCGATCGCCCAGGCGCCCTCGCAGACGCCCGACCTGCGCCGGGTCGCGCTCGCTTACGCCGACTGGACCGCCGGCCTGACCCCCAACACGCAGTTCGAGTTGCGTCAGATTGCGGACCCGGAGGAGCGGGTGGACCGGGTTGCGGACCTGCGGCGGCAGGAACTCGCCCGCGCCCGCCGCGACCTGACCACCAGGGACGAGGCGCGGCTCCGCAAGGCGATTGCCGAAGTCGCCCAGCGCCCCGGACTCAACGACCTGTACGCGGAACTTCGGCGCGGAAGGAATCAGCGCCTCGACGCGTGGGAAGCGCGTGGTGGCACAAACGAACCGCGCCACGCCCGTGAGTTCCGCAAGAAAGTCCGCGAGTGGAGCGACCGGTTCGACGCGGCGATCGAGAGCCAGCCGGCGCTGCGGGTCGCCATGATCCCCCAGGTGGCGTTCGGCGGCGACCGCAACGGCGGCGGCAGGCCCTGGCCCGGCATCCGCGACGAGCTCCGCGACCGCGCCCGCGAAGAGTGGGCCGAGATGGAGCCGCTGCTCACCAGGAAACTGGGGGAGCCCGTGCTCGAGGGGCTGTCGGACGACCCGCCCGAGCGCCGCGCGTCGAAGATGCGGCAGTGGATCCTCAAGCTGGCCTCCGATGACATCAACCCCAGCAGCATGGAGGGGTTCTTCACTAGCGACGCGCTGACCGACAAGGAACGGATGGAGCTGCTCGCCCTGCCTCGCAACGAGATGGACGAGCGGATCCGCCACCTGTACGTCGAGCGGCAGCTCGGCGGCGTCGACCCCCGCACGCTGGAAGAGATGACCCGCGCCCTGGGCGGGCGGGACGGCCGCGGACCCGATGGGCGGGGCCGGCCCGACAAGGACCGCCGAGGCCGCGACGATCGGGACCGCGACTCCGACGACGACCGCCGCGGCCCGCCTAAGGATCCGCGCGGCGAGCGATGAGCCCCGCCGCGTAGCCGACCACGTCGCCCCGCTGGCGGACCAGCCGATCGTACGCGTCCCATGCGCCGCTGACGCGGGCCAGCTCGAGCGGCGTCGGCGCCCCCGGCGGCAGCGGGAAGTCGGCGGGCACAAGCTTGGTCAGCTCGCCAAGCGCCTCGCCGCCGCGGCCGCAGCGGGCGAGCAGGTTCACGTACTCCTCGACGCAGGCCGGGCGGGCGTACTCGTCGGCGTGCTTTGCCTGGCGGCGGAAGTAGGCGACCGCCTGGTCCACCCCGTCCCCCAGCACGGCACGCAGCCACAGCAGGTGCGCGGTGTAGGCGTCCTCGAACGGCGGCGGCTGCGGGAAGCGTTGCGACTCGTGCAGCCGCGCGCCGTAGTCGGCGAGCCGGACCGCCTCCTCCAGCAGCGGGCGGTCCTCCATCAGCCGTGACCAGCGGACGGTCGACCCGAGGTGCGAGGCGTCGACGTGCGAAGACTCGTGCTCGAACAGCCACGGCCGGCCCTCGTACCACTCGGCGAAGTCGTCCCCGCTGGGCGGCGCGCCTTCCTGCCGCTCGATGTGCGCGGCGATGCTGTCACGCAGATCGCGGTGCAGCCAGCCCACGAGCACCTCGGCGCAGCCGCGCAGCTCGTCAGTCTCCAGGTAGCCGGCCAGGCCGTCGAGCGTGGTCACCGCGTTGCAGGTGCCGGACTGCTCGAGCAGCCAACGGAACCCGAGCGCCGGGTCGGCGCCCTCGTGCAGCGCCAGCTGGATGAGCTCCTCGCTGTCGTGCTCGGTAGGGGTGACCCCGCGGAGCGCCGCCGAAATGCGCTGCTGCTCGCCCGCGGCCTTGAGGTACGGCCAGGCGTCTACGGGGCGGCCGGCGGCGATCAGCCCCTCGCCCGCTTCGACGCACGCCTCGTGGTACGCCTTCTCCAACTCATCCCGCACGGCGGCCGAGCGGTCGGCCAGCAGCGTGCAGTCGATCGGCAGGCCCAGCCGCAGCCGCGCCTGCATCAGCCGGGCCTCGAACAGCCGGCCCCAGTCGCCGGCGGCAGCGCAGCGTTCGGCGAACTGGGCGAGCAGCTCGCCGGGCTCGTCGGCGTAGGCTTGGAGGTGGGCGAAGGACTCGTTGGCGTCGGGCACGGGCTACTCGGCGGGGTGGAGGACCCCACCAGGATAGGCGCCCGCGGCGGCCGTGACAAACGCGGCGGTCTAGTGCCGCACCAGCCGGATGTACGAGATGCCGACCTTCTCGACCGGCGTGTCGCCCAGCGTGGCGTTGGCGGCCTCAAACACCCGCTCGCGGAGCTTGGTCAGGTTCGGCTCGGCCAGCTCCTCGTTCGACGTGCTGCGGATCGCCAGCAGCACGTCCTGCCGGTACGCGTGGTCGTTCTCCGCCAGCTTCTGCTCGATCTCGGCCAGGCGGTACCGGACCGCGCGGCCGAACAGTTCCACGTACACCTCGGTGGTCTCGCTGTTGGCCACGTCGCGGGGCAGCGTGACGTGGAAGTCGCCCAGGCTGACCTCCTCCAGCCGCGACTGGATGGCGTCGTTGCGGACGCGCTCGATCATCGCGGCCGGGTCGTAGCAGCCTGCTACGGCCGGCAACAGCAGCACGCAGACCAATCGGGCCGCCAGGCTGGTCGTCATGATCGTTGGATCCCGTCTGTTCATCAGCACTACCGGCGGGGCGCGCCGGGCGCCCGCCTGCCGGGCAAGGATAGCTCGCCGCGCGGCCGGGCGGCGACCTAGCCTTGAGAACATCTTTCCGCCCCACTGGAACGCGTCCACCGTGACCGACCGCCGCTACAACCCGAACCACCCGGACCGCCGCCCGCTCCGGTGGGGCGCCGTGCTGTCGTGCGTGGCGGTGCTGGCGGTGCTGGCTGGTTGCGGCGGCGATGCGCCAGTGCAGTTCACCATCAACGAGCAGGAGATGGGCCGCATCGCCGAGGAACTGGTCGAGATCCCGCTCGGCCAGTACGAGGTCCCCGTGCCGGCGCCCTACGCCGACGACAGCGCCCAGACCCGCTACAAGACCGCGCTCCTGTTCCGCTTCCGCCTGGACGCGCTCGTCGAGCCGCACGAGAGCGGCTCGACCGCCCGGCTGATCGACCGGAACAAGAACTCGCTCCGCGACCGCGTGATGACCACCTGCCGCAACTCCAGCGTCAACGAGCTGCTCGACCCCCAACTCACCGCCTTCCGCGCGCGGGTGCTCGACGAGATCCAGCCGCTGTTCGAGGGCCACTTGGTCCGCCGGCTGGTGATCACCGAAGTGCTCACCGACCCGATGTAACCCCTGCCGACCGCCATGCGATACCGAGCGTCCGCCCTCTGCTTGCTGTCCTGCCTGCTGTCGTGGGCGCCCCCTGCGCGGGCCGCCGAAGAAGCGCCGCCCGAGGAGCCCGGCCTGGTCGGCTTCGAGCTCGGCTCGTTCGTGCTCCGCGAGTACCAGCCGCTCGAAGACGTCACGACCCGGCTGATCTTCACCGTGCACGCCAGCGTCAGCGAGCAGATCGCCACCGACTTCTCGAAGCTGCTAGCATCCCGCACGCACCGCGTCCGGGACCAGGTGCTGACCGCCGCCCGGCTGGCGTCGAGCGAGGAGCTGCAGGACCCGGAACTCCGCATGCTGCGCCGCCGCATCCACCTGCGGCTTAAGCACTCGCTGCCGGAGCTGGACATCGCCGACATCCACCTCAGCGAGTTCCAGCTTTACCGTGACTAATGCTGGGCGCGGCCTCTATTTCGCGCTCCTTCGACGTTGACGCTTTTTGGCGAACGGCCTAATCTCCTGGCCACTCTGGCGGAGCACCGCCGCCACAAGCCCGGACCCCGCTTTCCGGCGACCCAACTACCGACCACCAAGGGGAGCATCCCATGCCCGTCCCAATGCTTGATGTGAACCGTCAGAACCAGCCTCTGATGGACGAGATCACCGCCGCGATCACCGAGGTCTGCACCACCGGCGCCTTCGTCAAGGGCCCGGCCGTCAAGCAGCTCGAGCAGAACGTGGCCGAGTACTGCGGCGCCGAGCACGCCGTGGGTTGCGCCTCGGGCACCGACGCCCTGCTGGTCGCGCTGATGGCGTTGGAGATCGGCCCCGGCGACGAGGTGATCCTCCCCAGCTTCACGTTCTTCGCCACCGCCGGCAGCGTCTGGCGCGTCGGCGCCACGCCCGTGTTCGCCGACATCGTGCCGGGCACCTACAACCTCTCGCCCGAGGACGTGGAGCGCCGCATCACGCCGCACACCAAGGCGATCATGCCGGTGCACCTGTTCGGCCAGGCCGCCGACATGACCGCCCTCAACCGCATCGCCAAGAAGCACGACCTCTACGTCATCGAGGACGCGGCCCAGGCGATCGGCGCCACCGAGGCCGGCAAGCGGGTCGGCTCGCTCGGCACGATCGGCTGCTTCAGCTTCTACCCCACCAAGAACCTGGGCGGCATGGGCGACGGCGGCATGATCACCACCGACGACGCCGAGCTGGCCCACAAGATGCGCATCCTCTGCGACCACGGCCAGGACCCCCGCTACTACCACCACATGGTCGGCGTCAACAGCCGCCTGGACACCATCCAGGCCGCGGCGCTGGGCGTCAAGCTCCGCTCGCTCGACTCCTACGCCGAGGCCCGCGAGAAGCACGCCTTCCGCTACAACGAACGCTTCAAGAAGCTCTCGCTGTCGGACGTGATCGGCGTGCCCGGCGTGGCCCAGGGCCGCCGCAGCGTCTGGAACCAGTACACGGTCCGCGTCGAGAACGGCCAGCGCGACGCGCTGCAGCAGTACCTGGCCGAACGCAAGATCGGCTCGGCCATCTACTACCCGGTGCCGCTGCACCTGCAGGCGTGCTTCGCCGAGCTCGGCTACCAGGAGGGCGACCTCCCGCACACCGAGCAGGCCGCCCGCGAGGTGCTGTCGCTGCCGGTGTTCCCCGAGCTGACTAAGGCCGAGCAGAGCGAGGTGATCGACGCCATCGCCGCGTTCGCCGCCCAGGCCCGCACCGGCGCCAAGCGCGACGCCGCCTAACGCCGGCCCCGCGCAGCAGCAACGTGAATCCACGAGCCCCCGGCTTCGGCCGGGGGCTTTTTTGTTGCGCTGCTCCCCCGGCGAACGCCGGGGGCTCGTGGCGACACGAACGCTGCACGCGAATCTTCAGCCCCGACGACACCCTCCGCGTCTCTCTGCCACCTCTGCATGCCACCCGGCTAGTAGACGAGGTTTGCGCCAAAGCCCGGAGTCTGGCCGCGGCGAACCTGTTCCGACCACCGATCAAGCTCATCGCCACCCGACTTCCAGAAGTTGCGGCACTGATCGAAGTACGCCAGCACCGCGTCGCTCTCCCCCCGCTCTAGCAACCCTAAGGCCAGCGACATGTTGGGGCCGAACGATCCGAGGTTGGGCGAGCCCTTGGTCTTGCCCGACTCTGCCAGGTGATGCTTGGCGCGCTCGGTGTCACCCATTGCAAGGTCACAAAGCCCCAGCACCAAGTGGGCGTAGTGGATCGCATTGCCGTCGTTGCGGAAGAACTCTGAGATCCGGTCGCCCTGAGTTAACGTGAGCAGTTCTTCGGCAAGCCGGCGCGCCTCTTCGTACTCGCCAGCACTGTACGCCGCTCTCGCCAATTTCGGGAGCGAGTGGGTCCGCTCAAGAGCGGCGTGCTCAGCCGCCTCCCTTTCGATTCCGCACTATCCTCCGAACCTGTCAACGACGCATCCCGCTTCAATTCCGCCGCCCGCAGCTCAGTGTACGCGCGGCGGGCGTTCTCTGCAGACTGCTCGTCATCTCCGCGAGATTGAAGTGTGTACAGCCTCGCCAACTGCTCCGACCATGCGGGGTTGTTCGGCTCCAGCCTCTGTGCCCGCCGCAACAACTCTTCGCAAAGCTCCTTATCATTCAACTGAAAGAAGCTTGCTGCGTTGCCCAGCACCGCTGCTTCGCCCGGGCGCCGCTCTACCTGCTGGAGCCAAAGCTGCTTCGCAAGGGCGTACTCAGCGGGTTCGTCTCGCGCCATGACGCGGGCCTCGGGGGCGCCGGCGGTGTGCGAATCCGGAGCGTTCTCGATTACCCACAGCTGGTGCTCTTGTCGGGCTCGCTTGAAGCCGGGCGAGAGCCGCCGGCCACCAAAGTAGTACGACAACAAGACGATCCTAGCCGCGAGCTGATCGGGGCGTTCCGCTAACCGCCGCTCGAGCGCCTCTGCCTCGTCTGACGTTACGCTTCTGCCGTGGTGAGACAACGCAAACTCCGCCATGAGCCGCAGCTGGCTGTCGGGGTCGTCGAGGACCAACGCCAGCAGCGGAAGCGACTCGCCTATCGCGGGAGCACCATCGAACTCGAGGTTGTTGAGCGTATACGAGCGGGCGTCGCAGTCTCCCTCCCGCAGAGTCTGCCGCATTGCATCGAGATCCCACTCCGTGAGCGAGACGCCCTCGTCCCCGATGGGACCCATCCCGGCAGAGTCGCCGATAGCTGTCTGGCACCAGCTGCACGTGCCAACACGGATCTGGCGGTGGGTAATCTCACACGCGGGATGTTCCGCCATAGATTCCAGCATTCGAGGAGGAACCGGTACAGTCTTGTAGTAGGGTAGGTGCTCGCACCTACGGTTGGCAGCTTATCCCAGACGCAAGGTCGGTGCGAGCACCTACCCTACGGAGACCTCGTCAACTTCGGCCTTCGCGACCAAGCCAGCACCAGCGTCCAGACAGTCGTGTGCAGCAACAACGCGACACCAATGTTCAGGCGATGCCGGTTGGGTCCTGGCACAACCGCCCCCATGGCATCCAGCGGATTGACGAGAGCCAAGAGAAGTCTTCCGACCAGCGAGGCCCTATCGACCCCGGACGCGACCGCCACGAAGCCGAACAGAAAGTAGGACGCGACACCCAACAAAGGCGCGACGAGCCACCATCGCACCAGCGGCAAGTCTCGCTTCGGCGTTGTGCCTTCGCCTATCGGCGATTGATAAGGGTTCTCAGCCACCGGCTCGCAGCCTCCTCCACAGGCTCAGCACGAACACCCAACCTAGCACGTGCATGGCGTAGCCGCACGCCCGCAGGACCACCGCGCCCGCGCCACCGACGGCCGGGTCGACCACGCCAAGCCCGGCGACAAGAAACAGGCCCAGCGCGTGGGCGACTCGGCCGGTAGGGCGGAACATCACGCCGGCGGCCACGGCGGATACCGCGCTGTAGGAGAAGCAGGCTAAGATACAGGCCATCCGCCACTTGGCCCACACGGGCCGCCGCTCTCGAGGCGCGGACTCTGGCGAGGACTGTGGCGAATCGTACGGGTTCACCCTCACGACGCCAACCCGGCGTCCCCCGGTTCAGGCGCAGCCGCGCCGTGGAACGTGCGTTCGGTTTCGTTGTGCGGGTCGGTGCTGACCGCGTGGTCCCGCCACAGCCACCGCATCATGGTGGGCAGCATCGCTCCGCCCTGCTTCTGGCCGTGGTTGCCGATCCCCCACACATAGTTCACATCGTATCCCTTCTCCTCCAGCGCGTCCTTCAGGCGGACGTTCTGGTGGAACCAGTCCATCTCCTGGTTGTAACGCCCCCGCCGCAGGCCGCGGTTGTCGTTGCGGCCGTCGACCATGAACACGCGGATCGGCTTGGGGTCGGCCTCGCGGACCAGCTCCGGGTACACGTGGCCGCCGCGGATGTTGGTGAACGAGCCCACGTTGCTGGCGACCTTGCGGAACGCGTCGGGGCGGTTCCAGGCCACCGAGAACGCGGCGATGCCGCCCGAGCTGGAGCCGCCGATGCCGCGGTGCTCGGGGTCGGGCGAGAGGTTGTACTCGGCGGACAGCGCCGGCAGCAGCTCGTCGACGATGACCCGCGCGTACTTGCCGTCCATAGTGTCGTACTCCGACTTGCGGAGCGTGTTGCGGTCGCCCCAGTCGCGGGCGGTCGGCTCCGGCTGGCCCGGCATCCGCCCCGGGTTGACGAACACGGCGATCATGACCGGGATCTCGCGCAGGTAGATCAGGTTGTCGATCACGTTGGTCGCGCGGATGTCGCCCTCGGGCGCCATGAACGCGTGCCCGTCATTGAACACCATCAGGTGGGCCGGCTCGGCCGGGTCGTACTGGGCGGGAACGTAGACCCAGTAGGTGTGCTCGGCGTCGGGGAACACCTCGCTCTTGAGCGCCAGCGGGCCGACCAGCTCGCCGTGGGGCACGTCGTCGTGCCGCTGCGAGAACGGGCCGGGCGCGTAAAACTTGTCGTGGTTCGGGCCGCGGCCCCGCTGCCCGCAAGCGTCCGGCGCCGGGCACAACACCAGAGCGGCAACAATCAGGAGTGGATAAGAACGCATAACGGGGTCCCCCGAGGGTCAGTGCAGAGAAGAGGTTGAAGCAGGTCAGGATACCAGGGCTGGCACGGCCGGGCGCGCGTCCACCGTGCGGCGGCTATTCCGGCTCGCCCCTTTTCCGGCGGATCACGGCCAGCCAGTCGTGGTCGTCGGGCGCGCTCAGCTTGGGGTCACTCAGCTCATCCCCGGGCGTGGACTCGCCGGTGCGCGGGTTGAACCAAGAGAGCGAGAACCGGCCGTCGGGCAGTTCGACGCCGGTCGCCCCGCCATCCGGCAGGTAGACCAGGTAAAGCTCGCCCGGCTTGGCGAGGCAGAACCGGGAGTTGTCGCGCGAGCGGTTGCCGACCAGCTCGCTGTGGCAGCTCATCTCCTGGAACGGGATCTGCTCGTCGCGGAAGAAGTTGAGCGCGATGCCGGCGAAGTCCCACGAGCGGTCCCGCGACCGCCAGTCCTCGGCGGTCAGGTCGTTCTGGGCCAGCTTGTAGCCGAAGTAGTACTCCACGCCGGCGCCGCCGGCCATCAGGTTGCCCCACAGCGTGAGCTTGCGGATATCGTCGATGGAGGGGTGGTCGTGGTCGCTGTCGGCGTAGCCGGGGTCGGGCGGCACGCCGATGTTGGCGCTGCCCTGTTCATCGTTGGCGCAGACCCACGGGTCGCCGGCCTCGCTCGACGCGGCGACCCACTTGGCGGTCAGGCGGTGCACCTGGTCCCACTCGTTCTGCAGCGAGGCGCCGTTCAAGAGCTGTTTGCCCAGCAGGGGCCGGTAGACCTCGTCCTGCTGGCTCGGGAAGGTGTGCACAACGATCGGGTGGTGGTACGGGTCGGTGGCGCGGAGGTACTCGACCATCGCGGTCAGCTCGTCGGTGCTCTGCGTGTTCTCCTCGCCCAGGTTCCAGTTGAGCGCCAACGCGTGGCCGAAGCGGGCCGCCAGCTCGCGGAGGTACAGCTTCCGCTCCGGCCCCAGCGAGCCCCCGTCCAGCGCCGCCGGCACATCGCCGCCCTTGCGTCCGGCGCCGAGCCGGTTGTCGTCGATCTCGTTCTCCTGGAGCTTGAAGTGCAGGTACAGTCCCCGCGCCGTGGCGTGGTCGAACACGATCCCCCATTGGTCGAGCTTGCTGCAGTCGTAGTGGAGCTTCTGCCGGGGATCAACGAACGGCCACACGTTTGAACCGTCGCCGTCGACGTTGTAGGTCAGGAACGACACCGCGTTCATGCCCTTGCCCGACAGGTAGTTGAGCGCGCCGATGAGCCCCTTCCCCTTGCCGCCCAGCCAGGTGGGATCGCCGGCCGACCAGTCGCCGAGGTGCGGCCGGTAGGCCTTCAGCGGCACGCTGTCCTTCAGCGCCCGCGTGCCGTCGAAGTCGGCGAAGGCTAGCAGCGTCTCGGGCGCGTCGGCGCCCGCCTTGAGGAACCAGGACTTGTCGCCCTGGAACTGCAGGTGGTGGCGGCCGACGTAGGCCAGCCGCCCGCGGGCGCGGAAATCGGGGGCGGGCTTGTCGGTGGGCGCGACGGTGAAGCGTCCCCGCTTGCCGTCCGCCGGCGCGAACGGCTGCGCGTCCGCCCCGCTGTCCAACGCCGCGCCCTGGCCGGTGCGGAACGAAACCTCGTAGGCCCACACGCCGGGCTTGTCCGGCGCGAGGTGCGCCCGCCACTTGGTCCCCGAGCCGGCGGAGCTCTCGGCTGCGTCGCCGTCGGCCGCGAAGTAGCCCGGGACGTTGTAGGTCGGGCGCCCCGACTCGTGCCGGAACCGGACCGACAGCGCGTGGTCGGTGAACGGGTTCGGCTGCGTGTCGCGCTCGTCCGCCTGCGGGCCGTCAACAGTAAGCGTCACCTTGTGCCACTGCTTCAGCTCGCCAGACACCTCCACCGAACCGTCGCCGTCGGCCGCGGCGGTCGCCGCCGCAAGAACAAGAAGCACGCCCACCGATCGGGGCGTGCAGGCCAACAACTGGCGTGACGACATAGGGACACACGGTGGGGTGAGGGGAAAAGACAGGCGTGGAGGGACCTCGCCCGCGCGGCTCGTCTAGAAGCAGACCGGCCGTGCGGGCCCTAACAGACTACACGAGCCACCGCGCCGGCGCCAAATCTTGGGCCGGGGCGGGCAAGCGGACCGCGGCGGACGATCCCCGGGCGTCGGCCTGGGGGACCGCACCGCTAACACGACCCGCGTATACTGAACCCGGAAGCCCGGGTCCTCGAAGGCCCCCGCTCAGCGGTCCACTCGCCCCGAACCACAAGGCGGCTGTGTGATGCATCGCCAAGCAACTGCGCTCTCAATCGGGCTGGCGACATTCCTCGCGACCGTTCTTTCGGCCAGCGGGCAGCCACCCCAGGACGATCAAGACGGCACGCTGTACCTGCATGCGTACCTGCGCGGCGGACAAGAGGTTCCGGCTAGCAACGGGGAAGAAGTCGCCCGTCTGCTGCAAGCGGCGACCGACGAGCATGTCGAAGGGTGCGCGGAGTGGATGCTGGGGCTTAGCATTCTCAACGCTAGCTCCTACCTGTCTCCCCCGCCGATGGGAGAGATTAAGGGGGACGGCTGGCAGATCCGCAACGGCGTCGTCACGCTCGCCTCCGACCAACCCGCCACCGACGCCGACCTGAGCCGGCTGGCGGCGTTTCTTCCTGCCTCGATGCCTCTCAACCTTCGACTCCCGGTCGGCAGCCAGGTTACCGACGACGGGTTCGCCGAGCTGGCGTCACGCCCGATGACCTCCCTGTCCGCCAACGGGTCGCTGCTGGGCGACGCCACGATCGAACGGATCGCAGCGACGCAGAAGCGCCTTGTCGAGGGGCCGCTACGCTTGCCGCACGACCTGCAGCAGGCTCTCCAACCCGGGCAGCGGGTCGACTTCTACCTGACATCGACGCGCACTCGGCCGCAGCTCCGCCCCGGCGAGTCTCGGCGCCCGCTGCTGGTTAAGCCCCTCGAGTGTGGCGGCGACTGCGTCGATATCGCGCAACGCTTCGATCTCGAAGCACGCGTTGCCGAACTGAGGAAGCAGTCCTTCTTTGGCGTTCCGCGCCCAACCCAGATCCCCCACCTGTTGTCGCACACGTGGGTTTCCGAGTCCGGGTCCCCGACCGCCCTGCTGCTAGGTCTGGAGTTCAACGGTCTCGGACATCTGGAGATGTCGGCGACGCGCATCACCGACGACGGCCTGGCTCACGCCGCCCAGATCAAGGGACTCGGATCATTAGGCGTGGCCGCAACAGACGTCACCGATCGCGGCGTAGCTTCGCTGGCGGCGGCGGAGTCACTCAGTTCGCTCTACCTGAACGGCGCCGATGTCACCGACGCGGCGGTCGACGCGCTGATGCGTTGCGAGAAGCTACGGGTCCTGGACCTGCGAGGTACCCAGCTCACGTCTGCAACCGCTCTCCAGCTCGCCAAGAACGAGCGGCTGACCACGCTCGGCCTGTCGGGCCCCAACCTGTCGTTGGAGCAAACGTGCGACGTGTTCCAAGCGATGCCCGCACTCCAAACCGTTGGGCTCGACCGATACCCGAACCGGCAAGAAGATCGCGAACTGCTCGCCAACCGCTTACCCAGGTTTTTCACTCATCAACCCGAATACACGAAAGATCTGCACATTCGATTGAGCGTTGAAACATTCGCCAGCGGCGAGTTGGACGGCCATTCGAGTGTAGCCGCGATCGGCCTCTCGGGCGACGAGTCCCGGCTCACGGTCCTCTGCCTCAGGAACGACGGCGGAGGGATCAGGCGTTCCCTGCACACCGTCGACCTCGCCGCCAAGGAGTTTCGTGAGGTAGAGCTCCCGGGTCTCGACTTCGACCGCGATGGCTGGTCGGTGCGGGCGAGCCTGGCGCGGGACGGCTCGCACTTCGCGGTCTGCTTGCCGCCCGAGAGCACCACGACATCCCCCGGTGAGCCCGCAGGCATGGGGGAGAAGTGGCGGGTGGCGGTGTGGCGAATGCCCACCGGCGTCCAAACCGAGGCGGCGCTAGTCGCCGAGCGGTACTTCTTCCACCAACCCCACGCGCTGGCGCTCTCTTCGTCGGGCAAGGCGCTGGCGGTGTGCAAGGGCAAATCGGACAACGCGCGGCTAGGAGTGCTGCAGGTAGTGGAAGGGCTGCCGACAGCCCGCGCCTGGCCTGACCCGCTGCCGATGCTCAAGAGCTACGAACCACTCGTGCTGTCGCCCGACGGCCGGTTGGTCGTCGGTATGGAGCATTCGGGCGTGCAGCTCTATGACCTTGAGCAGCAGACTCGCACCACCGTCTGCCCCGCCGACGGAACGCGCCCCAGCGGCCCAGCGGCATTCACGCACCAGGCCAACGTGAAAGCGCTTAAGGGCGCCTGCTTCTCTGCCAACAGTGACAAGCTGATTGTGTCGGCTGAGATGTCCTACCCGGGGTACAACCCGAACCAAGCAATCGTTTTCGACATCAAGGCTGGTCGCGTGACTGCAAGCTTTGCCGAGGCCTACAACTTTGTCGCGTCGGCTGACGCACAGTGGCTGGTGACTGCCGATGCCAACAATAGCGTCCTGTGGGGGCTAGGAGGCGACCAACCCGATGAGCGGTACTTCGCCCACAACGGTTTGTCCAGCCATCACCCCAGTGCGTTGTCGTCCGATGGCGCCCGGCTGTTCAGCGTCATGGGAGCCGCAGGCCGTCTGCACGCCCGGGTGACCGCGCTCCCGGACCCGGCCGCAAAGTAACGCCGAGCGGGCCACGCCCGCACAGGTCGGCCGCGCCGCCTGTGGCGCTACCCCCGCGTCAGCGCAAAGTCGGCCGCGTCGGTGCCGCCGGGCTCGATGGTGATCTCCAGTTCGCTGCGGTAGTTGTACCGCTCGGGGAACTGCTCGGTCGGCAGGCCCTCGTCGGTGTCCTGCTCGACCGGGGACTCGGGGCTGTAGGAGTAGATGCGGACCCGGTGCAGGCCGACTACGGCGCCGGTCTCGTCGCGGATGGTCGACAGCGTGTAGCGGCCGTTCTCGTCGCAGCGGCCGGTCGAGCCGGGGCCGGGCGTCACGCCTTCGCTGCCCACGGGTTGGTAGTTAACCAGCGTGCCGGGGACCGGCTTGCCGTCGAGCGTCACCACGCCGCTAACCGGCGCGAGCTGGTAGCCCTTCGAGCCGCACCCGGCCAGCGGGGCGATCATCAGCGCGACAAGGCAGACGGACAGGCGGTGGTGACGCGGCATGCAGTGCTCCAAGCGGCTACCGGGAGCCCCGCGTCGGGGGGGCGAGCGAGGCCCCCTCGCTGGCGATGCTGCCCATCTCGGCGAACAGGTTGATGTCGATGTCGGGGTGGACGCCGTGCACGGAACCGTCGCCGTGGACGAACTGGATCATGCCGCCCGCGTGGAGGCTGCCCCACGACCGCTTGCAGGTGTGCACGCCGCCCCCGCCGATCTCGACGCAGCGGTCGTAGTCGGGCGTCAGGGTGCGGCTCTCGACGAACGCGCTGGACTGGTTGTACGACGTGTAGGCGTAGGCCCAGAAGGTCCGCCGCGGCTGCCTGGTGAGGGTGTGGTACTCACCGACCAGCAGGGTCTTGGAGAGGCCGTCGGTCACCTGCGATACCTTCACCGCGTGCAGCTTGCGGTAGTCTCCCGGCCCGTCGACAACGCAGTGCATCATGCCGCGCGACCAGCGGGGCATGGAGGACTCGTTCGACTTGAGCTGGGACCGCGGGTCGTCCCAGTAGTGCTCGCTGCTCTGGCCCAAGGAGTGGCCGGACATCGCGCGGTACGACCCGGGCGCCCAAGGCTGGCTGGTCAGCGGGCCGGACTCGGGGTTGGCGAGCGTTCCGATCTCGATGTCGCTGGGGCAGGTGTAGGCGGTGACAATGGTCTCGCGCAGCTGCCGGTTGTTCGCGTGGACGAACCCCACGCTCTGGTCCCACCGGTCGTACAGCGGCTGCTCCTCCATGTACGGCAGGATGTCGACCGTCCAGGTGCTGAGGTAGGGGCCGCCGATCGAGCTGGCCGACGCGGTGGTGCTGCCGGCCGGCAACCGGTCGTAGGAGGACTCGAAGTTCAACGCGCCCAGCCCGATCTGCTTCAGGTTGTTGGCGCACTGTCCGCGTCGGGCCGCCTCGCGGGCGGACTGAACCGCGGGGAGCAGCAGCGCGATGAGCACACCGATGATCGCGATCACCACCAGCAACTCGACCAACGTGAAACCACGCCGAAGCTTCATGACGAGGCCCCCACAGCCGGGCGTCCGCCGGCCCTCGAGCGGGGGGCCGGGCACGCAAACAAGACGAGAAAAGACCGCCGCGTGACAAGCAGGGTCACGCTATCCCGGCGCCCGCAGACCGTCAAGTGCGCGTCGCAAGAAGCGCCGTAAGCGGAGCTGGGTTTGCACTAGAAGCAGTCGCCGCTGCAATCATCGGCTGCGACCAACTCGCACCCCAACGTGCTGGCCGACCAACGACCAACCTGCCCGCCTGCAACGCGCTGTCAGCGTCAGCAACCCGTCAGAAGCCTTTGTTTCTGCATGTTTGACGCACGCGTTCGCGTTTGGCGCCGGAATTGTACTTCTCAACGAAACGCCGCGGCGGCGACTAGCGGTGAGCCACGAAACCACACGAGGTGAACCTGTCATGTCCGATCAATGGGGCCTGTGCAAAGGCTGCAAGTGGTGGCAGATCGAACCCGACGCCACCGTCGAAGACCAGACCGTTGGGTTCTGCATCGAGCAAGACCTGCAGCAGTTCAAGATCCGCATCACCGGTAACGGCGGCTGCAACATGTTCGTCGCCGGCAAGCCGGCGCGAGCCGAAGGCTCGAGCGAGAAGCCGCCCACTGCTGAGCCGGTACGCTAACGCCGCGGGCAGCACGCTACTTCACACCAACTCACCCCAACTCCAACACGATCTGTAATGAATATCTTCGAACGCATCCGCGCCGACCACGACAAGCAACGCACCCTGATCGACCTGCTCACCAAGACCCACGGCGACAGCCGCGGTCGACAGGAGCTGTTCGAGCGGCTGAAGGCCGAGCTCGAAGAGCACGCGATGGCCGAGGAGCGGCACTTCTACGTGCCGCTGATGGAGAAGGACCTGACGCAGGAGAAGGCGCGGCACAGCGTGGCCGAGCACCACGAGCTAGACGAGCTGATTAAGAAGCTCGAAGAAACGCCATACGACTCGCCCGGCTGGTTGCCCACCGCCAAGAAGCTGTGCGACGAGCTGCTGCATCACCTCGACGAGGAAGAGAACGAGGTGTTCCAATTGGCCGGCAAGGCGCTCGAGGACGACGAGAAGCAATCGCTGGCCGACGATTTCGATCAGCACCGCAAGTCGCTCAAGCAGCACGCCTGAGCCGATCGACAGCTCGACGACGCGGGCTACCGCTTGATCTCAGAGTCCCGCTTGTCAACCTTCACCGCGGCCATCACGCCGCCGACGAGGCACAGCACCAGCAACAAGAACGCGACGCCATACGACGTGCTGGCTTCTTCTTCCGCCTGCGCCAGCATCAGCAGGTTGTGGGCGCCAAGCGGGAGGTTGGCCAGCAGGTCGAGCAGGTTCATCGGGTAGGACTCGCGTTGGTCGCGGGCGTGCGCGGGGACGGGACGTCATTCTTACGCCCCTAGTCTAACCACCCGATCGGCGGGCGCCAAAGGGATGCGAATCAGCGTCGCCCCGCAGGCGCCCCCCGTTCGGGGAGTCTCGCATGGGGATCGCGCGTCCCGCTCTGAGACAGGGTGTCGCCGTGCCGAAGACACCCCTGCTGCACAAATCCCCATATTCCGGCTTCTGAAATAAATGGCGCCCCGCTTGCGTAACAGTTCTACCAATCCGGCGTAGGAGTCAACGAGCACGAACGCACCTTCACCTCACCCTACAAACTTCCGCCTGCAGGAGTCGAATCATGTCCGCCTCACGCACCCTGTCGCTCGTTGCCGTTGCCTCGCTGATCGCCGCGTCTCCCGCCGCCGCCCAGACCGCCGGCTACTTCCAGCCCGTGAACCTGTCGTCGGGTTTCTCGGTGGAGCCGCGTCACTCCTCGACCGCTCTGGAAGGCGCCCTCCGTGGTCGGGCCAAGGTGATCGAGTCGCTCGGCAAGTACCGCGTGTACGACGCCCAGGCGAACATCCTCAACCAGCAGGCCCGCGGCCTGTCGTACGAGAACGACGTCAAGCAGACCGAAACCCTCTACCGCAAGCAGTACCTGTGGCGCCAGCACCGCGAAGAAGAGCGTGCCCGCGAGATCCAGCGTGACGCGCTCGGCAAGGAGCTGCTAGCCCAGCGTCGGGCCACCTACTACCGCGACACCTACCGCCTGGACGCGGACCAGCTGAACCGCACCACCGGCCGCGTGTCCTGGCCCGAGTCGCTGGACCATGACCAGTTCGCCTCGACCCGCAGCCAGATCGACTTCTTGTTCCGTCAGCGGTCGCGTTACCCCGCCGGCAGTGACGATCCTTTCGCTGGTCGCATCCTGAAGCTGACCGAGCAGCTCAAGGCCGACCTGAAGGAGCAGCTGGCCGACATGGACCCGACCGACTACGCCGACGCCCAGAAGTTTGTCCGCGGCCTGATGTACGAGGTGCAGTACCCCACCGAGCTGGGCTGAACGCGACCGCTTGATCCCGACTAGATGAAGGCCCGTTGCCACCCCCGTGGCGACACCCCGGGCGCCGGAACCTGCCCTCCGGCGCCCGGTTTTTTTGTGCGCCGCTCTAGCCGCCTCCGCTAGATCGCCTGAGCGCCCGGCTGTCGGTCGAGCAGGTCGTCCGGGCGGGCGGTCGCGACCGGCAGCGAGAGCGGCCGCTCATGCGAGCGGGGGGCTGGCTCTTCGTTGATGTCGGCGTCGGTCTGCTGCGGCGCGGCGGGTTCGGCACGACCCTTCGGCGTCAGCCGCACGATCAGCGACTTGCCCCCTTCCCAGCACTGGTCGGCCAGGCTGTACACCACCGGGATGACGATCAGCGTCAGCAGCGTAGAGGTGACCATGCCGCCGACCACGCACGCGCCCATGGGCGCGCGGGACTCGGCGCCGTCGCCCAGGCCCAGCGCGATAGGCGTCATGCCGGCGATGGTGGAGAGGGCCGTCATCAGGATCGGCCGCAGGCGGGTGGGTCCGGCCTGGCGGAGCGCGTCCTCGCGGCCGACGCCGCGGCGGCGCAGCAGGTTGGTGTAGTCGACCAGCAGGATGGCGTTCTTGGTCACCAGGCCCATCAGCATCACCATGCCGATCATGCTGAAGATATTGAGCGTCCGCCCGGTGAGGTACAGGCCGCCGAAGGCGCCGCCAATCGACAGCGGCAGCGAGAACATGATGGTCAGCGGGTGCAGGAAGCTCTCGAACTGGGCCGCCAGCACCATGTAGGTCAGCAGCACCGCCAACGCAAGCGCGAACAGGATGCTGGCGAACGACTCGGCCATGCTGTCCGCCGTGCCGGTAAAGACGCCCGCCACGTCCGGGGGCAGGCCGATCTGGCCGACCATCGCCTGCACGTCCGCCACGGCCTGGCCCAGCGGCTTGTCGTCCTGCAGGTTGGCCAGCACGGTGACCTGCCGCCGCCGACCCTGCCGCTCGATGTTCACCGGGCCGAAGGTGCTCTCGACCGACGCCAGCGTCCGCAGGTCGGTCAGCTCGCCCGACCCGGAGCGCACGGGCAGGGTCTCGATGGCGCGGGAGTCCTGGCGGTCGGCGCCCACCAGCCGCACCCGCACGTCGATGTTCTCGCCGCTAGTCTCGAAGGTCGACACCTGCTGGCCGCCGACCAGCTGGCTGATGGTGCGGCCCAGGTCCTCGACGTTCACGCCCAGGTCCGAGGCGCGGTCGCGGTCGATCGACACCGAGATCTCCGGCTTGCCCGACTGGCTGGTGGTGTTCACGTCGACGAAGCCGGGCGTGTCCTTCATCTGCCTGACGAGGGTCTCCGCGATGCGGTTGAGCTCGGCGAGGTCGTCGCCCCGCAGGTTGTACTGCACGGGCGCCGACCGCATGCCGCCCCCGCCGATGCGGGCGATCGGGTCGACGCTGATCCGCATGTGGCCGAACCGCGACAGCCCGGCGCGGGCCATCTTCATCGCGGCGGCCTGCGAGACCGTGCGCTCCTCTCGGGCGACCATCTTGACCATCACGTTGGCCACGGTGGTCTGGCCATCGTACTGGCCGCCCACGGTGGTGTAGATGTCCTTGATCGCGGGCAGGCCGGCGATCACCTTTTCCACCTCGGCCGCGATGCGCGACGTCTGCTGGATCGAAGAGCCGACCGGCGCCTCGACCTGCACTTGGAACTGGCCCTCGTCGGCCGCGGGGGTGAACTCCTTGCCGATCAGCGGCAGCAGCATCATGCTGCCGACGAACAGCGCGAACGACGCCGCCAGCACCAGCAACCGGCGCCGCAGCGCGAATCCGAGCGTGCGGCCGTAGGCTGACTCGACCGCGGTCAGCAGCCGCTCGCTCACGCGGTACAGCCAACCGTTGCCGGCGCCGACCTTGAGGAGCCGTGAGCAGAGCATGGGGGAGAGGAACAGCGCGATCACGGTCGAGACCAGCACCGCGAACGTGACGGTCATGCCGAACTCGTAGAAGAACTGCCCGATGATGCCGTCCATGAACGCCACCGGCACAAACACGGCCGCGATGGAGAGCGACGTAGCGATCACCGCGAAGCCGATCTCGTCCATCGCCGCCACGGCCGCCTGCACGCGGGTCTTGCCCTCCTGCATGTGCCGCCAGGTGTTCTCCAGCACGACGATCGAGTCGTCGATGATCATGCCGACCGAGATGGTCAGCGCCAGCAGCGTCATGGTGTTCAGCGTGAAGCCCATCGCCAGCAGGAACGCGTACGTGGCGATGATGGTGGCGGGGATCGTCACGGCCGCCACCAGCGACCCGCGCAGGCTGCGCAGGAACAGCAGGATCACCAGCACCGCCAGGCCGGCGCCGCGGACCAGCTCGCCCTGGGCCTCGGCCACGCTCGACTCCACGAACGACGAGTTGTCCTGCACCACCAGCAGCTCGTAGCGGTCGCCCAGCGACTCGCGCAGTCCGTCGAGCTGGGCCTTCACCTCGCGGGCGACTCCCACCATGTTGGCGCCGGACTGCTGCCGGACCGACAGTGCTACCGCGGGCTGGCCGTTGAGCCGCGCCAGACTCCGCTCGTCCTCCAGGCCGTCTTCGACGTACGCGACCTGCTCCAGGCGGATCGGGCGGTTGTCGCGGCGGGCCACCACCAGGCGGCGGAAGCCCTCGGGCGTGGCGAACCGGCCGCGGGTCTTCACCACCAGCTCCTGCCGGCCGGTCTCGACGCGGCCGCCGGGGAATTCCACGTTCCCCTCGCGGAGCGCATCGACCACGTCCTGGGCCGAGAGGTTGTGCGCGCGGAGGTCGCCGACGCGGAGCCAGATGCGTATCTCGCGTTCGCGGTCGCCGGACAGCTGCACGCCGCCCACGCCGGACACGCCCTCGATGCGGGGCTTCACCTGGTCGTCGGCGACCCGGGTCAGCTCGCAGATCGACGCGTCGCCGGCCAGCACGATGCCCAGGATGGGCGCCGCGTCGGGGTCGAACTTCTCCACAACCGGCGCGTCGGCGTCGGCCGGCAGCTCGTTCTGGATCCCGGAGATCTTGTCGCGGACGTCCTGCGCGGCGATGTCGATGTCGCGCTGCAGCTCGAACTCCAGGAACACCTGCGACACGCCCTCGCTGGTGTCGCTCCGCATGCTCTTGATGCCGCTGATGGTGCTGAGCGCCTCCTCGAGCACCTCGGTCACCTCGGTCTCAACCGTCGTGGGCGAGGCGCCCTCGTACGTGACCGTGGCGGTGACCATCGGCATGTCGACGTCCGGGTAGAGCGCCATGCCGAGCGTGCCGTAGGCGACCAGGCCAAACACCACCAGCGCGGTGAACGCCATGAGCGTCAGCACCGGACGCTCGATGGCGGTCTGAGAGAGCTTCATGAGGGAGGCCTTGCACCAAGAAGTTGTGGGCTGAATACGGACGCGTCCGTCCGCGGTGGTTCAAAAAAAATCGGCGGTTGGACCACTGCCGCTAACGCTGCAGAGTGGAGTCGCCCGCGGCCACCTCGGCGGCCGACGGCACGACCGTCACGGCCATGCCGTCGGAGATCAGCGCCGGGTCGTCGACCACCACCCGCTCGCCCGCCTGCACGCCGCTACGCACCTCGACCCAGCCGTCGCTTGTCAGGCCGGTCTCGACGCGGCGGCGGTGGGCGACGTCGCCCTCGACGACAAACACGTGCGGCTCGCCCTCGACGAACGCCAGCGAGCGGCTGGGCACCACCGGCGAAGCCTCGCCGGGCGTCTTGAGCGGCAGCCGCACCGTGACAAACTGCCCCGCCTTGAGGCGGGCGATCTCGTTGTCGATCGCCACCCGCACGCGGAAGGTCCGCGTGCTGGGGTCGACCAGCTCGTTGATCGCCACCACCACGCCGGTGACCGGCTGGGCGGCGCCGGCCGCGACCACCTGCGCCTCGTTGCGGAGCGCGAACGCCCCGACGTACGACTCGGGGACGCCAAACTCGGCGATCAGGTACTTGAGGTCCATGACCTCCACCAGCGGGTCGCTGGAGGGCGCCACACGCTCGCCAACCTCGACATCGACAGCCGTGACGACGCCGTCGTACGGGGCGCGGAGCGTCGCCTTCTCCAGCTGGCGCTGCTTCTCTTCCACCTCGGCGGCGGCCTGCGACACCAGCGCCTCCTGCACGGCGACCGCCTCGGCGGTAGGCCCGGCGGTCGACGCGGCGAGGCTCGCCTCAGCGCTGTCGACCACGGCCTGCGCGGTGGCCACTTTCATCGCCGCCTCGTCGTGCTCCGCCTCGGTAATGGCGCGCGACGCCACCAGCGACCGCATCCGCAGCAGGTCGCGGTGCGCCTGCGACAGCCGCGCGGCCGCCTCGTCACGCAGCGCCGACAGCCGGCGGACCTCCTCCGGGCGGTCCCACGATTTCAGCTCCGCCAGGTCCGCGGAGGCCTTGGCGAGCTTCGCCTTGGCCATCCGCAGCGCGACCTCAAAGTCGCTCGTATCGAGCTGGACGAGCACGTCGCCCGCTGCGACCTTCTGGCCGTACGACACGCCGAGCTTCTCGGAGTACCGGCGCCCGTCGATGGTGATGTCGAACTGCGCGCCGGTCTGCGGTATCTGTTTGACCACGCCCTCCACCTCGGCCACGATCCGCGTGCGGCGGCGCGGCAGCAGGTCGCCGGTGAACTCTTCGACCGCCGACAGCGGCCGCCGCTCGGCGGCGACCACCTGCACCTCCGCCCGCGTCTGCCGGGGCGTGTAGGCGGTCGCTCCCGGGTTGGCCGGCGCGGCTTGATTGCAGCCAACCAGCGCCGGCAGCGCGAGGATCGAGAGGACGCCGAGGGACCGTAGGTAGCGCATGGTTGGTCAGCAAACCTGGAGGGATGAATCTAGGGGGACGCACGCTGAGGCTACTCGTCGCGCGCGGCCAGCCCGTGGAGGAACAGCTCCACCGCGCCTTCGACGCGCGCCACGAGGCTCGTCTTGCCGCCGCTCAGGCAGCCGTTCACCACGGTCCCGAACAGCAGGTCGGCGAAGGCGTCGGTCGCCTGGGTGACGTCGACCGCGCGGAGCTCGCCCCGCTCGACCGCCCGCCGCAGCAGCTCGTCGAGCCCCTCGCGGTGCTCGGCCCGGTGCATCAGGTGCGACGGGAACACCGTCTCGCGGAACTCCGACCGCTCCTGGATCATGATCTCCACCGCCTCGGGCTGGCGCTGGTAGTGCTGGGCGTAGGCCGTGGCGATCCGGCGGAGCAGCGGCACGGCGCCGATCTCGTCGGCGAACCCAATCGGGTCGCGGCCGGACAGAACCTCGCGCTGGATGAACTCGCCTGCTTCGGTCAGGCAGTGCCGCGACGTGGCCAGGAACAGCTGCTCTTTGTTGCCGAAGTGCCGGTAGACGGTCCCCTTCCCCACCCCCGCCAGGTCGGCGATGACCTGCACATCGGCGTTGCGGAAACCCTCTTTGGCAAAGACTTTAAGAGCCTCGCGGAGGATCTTGCGGCCCTTCTGATCGGTCTTCGGCGAGTCGGCCTTCATCTGCTTTGGTCCTTTCGGTCAAAACGGACGGACGCGTCCGTCCCCTGCTCCACCGATTCTTCCAAGACGGTCAAAATCGGTCAAGAGCAGCTGCCTGGAGAACGCGGACGGCCGCGGCACAATGCCTCCAAAACAGCGCCTCTAGCACCCCGACTTACAGTGCCTAAACGCAAGCAAGGAATCCGTTTACGCAAAATGAGCGGTCGGCCGCTGCGCTGACCGCCAATGCTTTGACGGTCGCTTAGCTGCCAGACTACGCTGAACTCTTGAGCATCGGCGCATCCCCCCTACCTATCAGGCTATCAGGCCGCGGTCCTGCGGCCGGCGCCAGGTTCTCCGCCAGAGAACGCCCCGACTTGGCTGCTACCCAGCCGTCGATCCCGAGCTACCGGAGCGCACCTTGAACCGAGCGTTTGCCACCCTCCTTGCCGTCTCGCTCCTTGGCCCGGCCGCCGCCGCGCAGACGCTGGCGTTCCCCGAGGCCGAGGGCTTCGGCCGGTACGCCACCGGCGCCCGCACCAACCTGTCGGCCGCCAGCGTGTACCACGTGACCAACCTCAACGACTCCGGCCCCGGCTCGTTCCGCGACGCGGTCAGCCAGTCGAACCGGTTCGTGGTGTTCGACGTGGGCGGCATCGCCAACATCGAGTCGGTGGTCACCGTGGCGAGCAACATCACCATCGCCGGCCAGACCGCGCCCGGCGGGTTCACCCTCTACAGCGACCGCATCAGCTTCACCAACTCCCACAACCTGATCAGCCGGCACTTCGCCGTCCGCAAGGGCGACCCGGGCGTGCGCGACGACGCCGCCAGCATCGCCCGCGGCACGAACATGATCTTCGACCACATGTCGATCACCTGGGGCGTGGACGGCACGTTCGATATCAACCACGACAGCGGCCACGTGATCGACGACATCACCATCCAGAACTCGATCATCGCCCAGGGCCTCGACCGGCTGGGCCACAGCACCGGCGGGCTGATGCAGCCGGGCGAGGGCGGCAGCGTCAGCGTGATCAAGAGCCTGTGGGCCGACAACGTCACCCGCAACCCGAAGGTGCGGTTCGAGAACGAGTTCATCAACAACGTGGTGTACGGCTACGAGAACGCCGGCTACATCATGGGCGACACCAGCAACGCCGACTCGTACGCCAACGTCGAGGGCAACTACTTCATCGAGGGCCCGGTGAACGGCAGCTCGCCGTTCACCAGCGGCACCAGCCGGTTCCACATCTACGCCAACGACAACTGGGTCGACGGCGACCGCGACGGCGTGCTGGACGGCTCGCTCAACACCAGCTACCCGGGGGCGGACGTGGTGTCGACGCGGCACGCGTTCCCTACCACGGCCGGGCTCACCGCGCAGCAGGCCGTGTCGCACGTGATGGCCAACGCCGGCCCCAACATCACCCGCGACGCGGTCGACGCGCGGCTGATGCAGGAGGTCGGCAGCTACGGCACGCTGGGCGGCGTGATCCAGCGCGAGACCGACTTGTTCCCCGGCTTCGGCTCCGACCCGGTCTACCTGAACCCCCGCGCGCGGCTCGTCGACGCCGACTACGACGGCATGCTCGACAACTGGGAGTCCGCCAACGGCCTCAGCCCGACCAACCCCAACGACTGGAAGAACGTCTCACGCGGCTACACCAGCCTGGAGCACTACCTCAACGAGCTCGGCGCCGACGGCGCGCCGGTCGCGTCGACCGGCGGCGCCTGGACCTCCGCGGCGTCGTGGGCCGGCGGCGTGCCCACCCTGGCCGACGACGCCACAACCGACGGCGCCGTGACCCACTCGGCCGGGCACGCGTTCGCGCGGCGGCTTCACGCCGGCGCCGGGCTGAGCGTCAGCGGCGGCACGCTGGACGTGTTTGACACGCTGTACGCCAACGGCGCGGTGGACGTCGGCGGCGGTGTGGTCTCGGCGGGCCGGGTGGTGATGGCCGCCTCGCGTCAGTCGGGCGTTATCGCCCTCTCCTCCGGCGGCGTGCTGCGAACCGCCGCGGTCGCGGCCGACGGCGCCGGATCGCCGAGCCTGTCGTTCGACGGCGGCGAGTTCCACGCGCTCGACGCGCCCAGCATCGCCGTGCCCGTTTCGCTGGGCGCCGGCGGGGGCGTGGTCGACACCGCGGGCTATTCCGGCGCCGTGTCGGGTTCGATATCCGGCGTCGGCGGTTTGACCAAGCGCGGCGGCGGCGCGCTGGCGCTCACCGGCGGCAAGACCTACACCGGCCCCACCGTCGTCGAGCAGGGCCAGCTCGTCGTGCAGGGCGCGGGGCTCGGCGCCACCAGCGTGCACGTGGCCGCCGGCGCCTCGCTCGACGTCGCGTCCGCTTCCGGGCCGCTGAACCTGGCGTCCGGCAAGACGCTGAGCGGCAGCGGCACGGTCGTGGGCAGCGTGGTGGCCGCAGCCGGATCGGTGGTGCGTCCCGAGGGCGCCGCGGGCGGCGTCGGCGTGAACGGCGCCGTCGGCATCCAGGCCGAGGACCTGTCGCTCGGCGCCGACTGGGCCGTGTTCAGCAACGCCACGCACGGGACCGGCGCCGGCGGGTCCTACAACGGCGCCGACCTCACCGGCGGCGGCATCGTGATGATCGCCGGCGAGAGCCTCGCCGCGCCGTCCGCCAGCGGCTCCGCCACCGCGACCATCGACATCCCCCAGGCGGGGACCTACTACCTGTTCGCCAAGATCGCCGAGCCGAGCAACTCGCCCATCCCCGGCGACTCCTCCACCTCCCAGGGCGGCAACAACAGCTTCTGGGCCTCGGGCTCCTCCAACAACGTGCACGCGACCACCTCCAACTTCGAAGAGGTGCAAACCTACGCCAACCCGGGCGACGCCGCGACCTGGAACCGCGTGTCGCCGAGCCTCGCGTCGCTCGACGGCGTGGTGTCGCCGCTCAACGCCGGCATCGACTACTCGCTGAGCGCCGGCCCGCGGACGTTCACCATCTATGGCCGCGAGGTGGGGACCGTGATCGACGGCTTCGTGCTGGCCAACCAGAACCTGACCGCCGAGCAGCTCGAGGCCGCCCTCTCTGCATCCGGCGACCAGAACCTGACCATCAACGGCGGCTTCACGCTCGCCGCCGACGCCCTGTTCGACCTGCAACTGGGCAGCGAAGCGCCCGGCCGGCTCTCGGTCGCCGGGACCGCCACGCTCAGCGGCGACCTGTCGGTCTCGCTGGCGGACGGCTTCACCCCGCAGGCGTCCGACGTGTTTGAGATCCTCGACGCCACGGCCCTCACCGGCCAGTTCGCCAACGCCGCCCCGGGCGCGCGGCTCACGACCGCGGGCGGCCTGGGCTCGTTCCTCGTCGGCTACGACTACGCCAACGACCTCGTCACCCTGTCCGACTTCGCCGCCGGCCTGGCCGGCGACTTCAACTCCGACGGCGTGGTGAACGCGGCCGACTACACCGTCTGGCGGGACAGCATGGGCGACCAGGCAAGCTACCTGCTCTGGCGTAACAACTACGGCGCCACGGCCCCTGCTCCCGGCGCAGCCGCCGCCGCGCCCGAGCCCGCCGCACTGCTGCTAGCCGCGCTCGCGCTGCTGCCCCTCCTCTGCCGGCGCTAGGCCGACCTCGCCCGCCGGCGACAACCCAAGAGTGCAGCGCGACTTTTGTCCCTTTTGGCGCTATCGATCCTTAGGGACAAAAGTCGGGCCCCACGGCTCGTCTCACGCTTGTATAGCAGTGTCTGACGGGATCCTTCTGATTGGGCAGGGCCGACTTTTGTCCACCGCAGCGCGACGATAGGGACAAAAGTAGCTCCGCAGCAAACCGGACGCGCAAGCGGAAGACGCGACGCAGTCTCCCCCGATGGGACCTCGAGCAACCCTCCATTCGACCGCGCTGAGTGGCCGGTTTCTACCAGAATCCCGCGAGAACAGCGGGCGGCAGGTTTCTTCTTGACCACGGGCGCCAATGCCAATACATTGACACCTGCTAACGCTTTAACACCCGACCCGCCTCCCTACCCTGCAAGATCCAGATGGCCCGCAAGAAGAAAGTGGCCCGCGAGCTGGCGCCCCGTGAAGAGCAGATCATGCAGGTGGTCTACCGCCTGCAGAAGGCCTCGGTGGCCGAGGTCCGTGAGCAGCTCAGCGACCCGCCCAGCTACTCCGCCGTCCGCACCATGCTGGGCCAGCTCGAGCGGAAGGGGCACGTGGTCCGCGACCGCAGCGGCGTCACCCACCTGTACAAGCCGGTCAAGTCACGCCGCGCGGCCGGACTGTCGGCGCTCTCGCGGCTGATCGACGCGTTCTTCCCGCAGTCCACCGGCGACGCCCTGGCCGCCCTGATCGACGACTCCGCCAAGCGGCTCTCGGACGAGGACATCGATCGGCTGGAACAGGCAATCCGCCGCGCCCGCACAGGAGACTAATGCCATGGCTACGCCCTTCGACGGCGGTGAGTTTCTCCTCGGCTTAGCGAGCCGGTCACTCGTGCTGCTGGCGCTGACCGCCGCGGTCGCGTACACGCTCCGCCGCCGCTCGGCGGCGCTGCTGCACGCGGTCTGGACGGTCGGCCTGGCCGCCTGCCTGGCGGTCCCCGTGGTGGGGTGGCTCTCGCCGGGCTGGCAGGCGGCCGTGCTGCCGGCGCGGGCTTCGAATGCCGTCGCGCGGTCGGCCGTCCCGACGAGGGCGGCAGACACGCCCCGCCGCGGCGTAATTGCGCCGGGGACGCGGACAATCGCCCGCCCGCCCGCGGCGCCACAACCCGCCCTTGAGCGCCCACAGCCGATCGTCAAGCCAACGCCGGCCGCAGCCATCGCGCCGGCGCCCGCACTCCAGGGGCCGTCGCTCTCCACGCTGCTGCTGGCCGGCTGGACCCTCGGGCTATTGATCGTGCTGCTGCGGCTGCTGGCGCAGGTCGCCATGGTGCGCCGGCTGACAAGCCGGGCGGCGCCGCTCGCCGACGGCGAATGGAACCAGCTCTGCGACAATCTCTGCCAGCGTCTTGGGCTCCGCCGCGCCGTGTCGCTCGCCACGCACACCGCCGCGCCCGGACCGATCGTCACGGGGCTCGCCCGCCCGGTGGTGGTGCTGCCGGCCGATGCGCCCACCTGGCCGGCCGAGCGGCGGCGGCAGGTGCTGCTGCACGAGCTGGCCCACGTCCGCCGCCACGACCTGCTGACCCAGTTGATGGCCACGGCGGCGTGCGCCGTCTACTGGTTCAACCCGCTGGCGTGGTGGGCCGCCCGGCGGATGAAGCGGCTCCGCGAGATCGCCTGCGACGACGCCGTGGTCACGCACGGCGGCGCGGCGCCCGACTACGCGCAGACCCTGCTGGAGATCGCCCGCGGCTACCGCTGCCGGCCGACCGCCGGCGCGGTCGCGATGGCGGCCTCGCCGCAGGTCGAGGGCCGCATCGCCGCCATACTCAGCTCCGGCCGCAGCCGCGCGGCGCTAACAGCGCGGGCGGCAAGGGCGTTGGCGGCGGCGGCGGCCATCGGCGCGGCCGTAGTCGCCACCTGCCAGCTCACCACCCGCGACGCCACGGCGAACGAACCCGAGTCCGATCCGCCGGCCGCCACCGCCCCGACCGAACCGACTCAGGCCGCCGATGACGCTCCGCCCGCAGTCGACCACCGCACCATGGTGGTGCGCGTGCTCAACGAGGACGGCCAGCCCCTGCCGGGCGCGCGGGTCTACTCCGCCATCTGGGAGATGCAAGGCGAGCCCGACTTCCCGAGCCGCAGCAACGCTGCTGACGAGCAGGCCCGGGCCAGGATCGCGATCCCCCACCGACTCAACATCCTGCGGCTGTGGCCCTCGAAGGAGGGCTACGTGCCGCAGTTCATGAACTTCTCGGAGGGGACCCACGAGGAGGGTCGCCTGATACCCGACGAGTACGAGTTCCGCCTGCAGAAGGGGGTGACGCTCGGCGGCCGCGTGGTGGACGAAGCGGGGCAGCCGATTGAGGGCGCCCTGGTCCAGGTGCGAGTGGAGGTCGACGAGCCCGCCTGGGGCCGCGGCGCCAAGCCCATGATCAGCACCTGGCTTACCGACTCCGACTTCAACAGCGCGCCCCCACGGACAGACGCCGACGGCGCGTGGTCAATCACCAACGCCCCGCCGCCCCGCAGCAACGGCCGGGACGACTACGAGTTCCGCCTGCTGGTCACCCACCCCGACTACGCCGGCGACGCCGAGTGGGGCGGCCTGCAGCGTGAGCAGGGCGTCACCACGCAGGACCTCCGCCGCGGCGACGCCAAGCTCGTGCTCGCCAGCGGCGTGGCGGTGACGGGCGTGGTGACGGGGCCGGACGGCTCGCCGGTCAGCGAAGGGCTCGTAGTCTGGCACGACCGACCCTACTGGGCGACCGGCGTGAACGAGACTGCCATCGGCGCCGATGGCCGCTACCAGACCGAACGCCTGACGCCGGGCGAGTACCCCATCACCGTGCTGGCGCCCGGCTTCGCGCCCCAGCGGAAGATGGTGACCGTCGAGCACGGCATGGGCGACCTGGACCTGCAGCTGGCGGCGGGCCACCCGATCCGGATCCACATCGTCAACACGCAGGGCGAGCCGGTGCCCAAGGCCTACGTCGGCATCGGCGAGTGGCGCGGGACCGAGGCGATCTACAACGAGAAGCACCCCAACGTGCCGCTGTCGGGCGTGCCCCGCCACGCCGACGAGAACGGCGTCTACGCGTGGGACTGGGCGCCGAAGGACGCCGTGGGCTACCGGATCAGCGCCAAGGGGCACGCCGGTCAGGAGCTGACGCTGATCGCCAAGAGCGAGCCGCACGTGGTGACCCTCGCCCCCCGCCGTGTTGTGGTCGGCGAGGTGACCGACGCCGAAACAGGCAAACCGATCGAGAACTTCCAGGCGATGCCGGTGATCGTCTTCCGCCCGGACTTCTACCACACGCGGAGCGAGGACGCGAAGCTGGGCCGCGACGGCCGCTACGAGCTGCCGCTAACCGGCAGCGCCGACCCCAACGACGACTATCGCGTGAGGTTCGAGGCGCCCGGCTACCGCTCATTGATCAGCGAGGAGTCGTTCGGCCCCCGCGACGGCCGCGCGACGCTCGACGTCCGCCTGACGCCGGCGCCGGCGCGAGAAGGCCGGGTGCTCGATTCCGCGGGCCGCCCGGTGGTCGACGCCGTTGTGCTGGAAGCCTCGCCCACGATGGTCCCCAGCACGTCCAACGGCGAGCCCGAGTCGTACGGGTCGCGGCCGGTCCCGACCGAGGCCGGCGGCCGCTTCAGCCTGCCCGCGACCAGCGAGCCGACCCTGGTCCGCGCCTACCACGAGAAGGGGTTCGCCGAGCGTACCCTGGCGCCCGACGAGACCGCCATCGGCGACCTCCGCCTCGCGCCGTGGGCGTGGGTCAGCGGCGTGCTGCTGCAGGACGGCCGCCCCGTGGCGGATCAGTGGGTCTACTTCTCACCGCTTGGGCAGCGGGGGCTGCTGGAGCCGCGGTTCCAAGACTCGTACAGCGCCCGCACCGACACCCTGGGGCGGTTCCGCTTCGACCGCCTGCCGCCGGTAAGCGGCGGGCTGAGGGCGTCGCTCGGGCCGTGGCGGGACTCGCCGCTCAGCTCCAGCGAGTCGGTCCCGCTGGAGCTCGCCCCCGGCGAGCACCGCGAGGTGCAGCTCAACGGCGACGGCGCGACCGTCACCGGGCGGGTCGTGGCGACCGGCCGCAGCAACGACCAACTCAGCAAGCAGTGGTCACTGAACTACTTGGTAAGCCGCGACCAGGGCCTGCCCTACCCGCCTGAGGAGGCGCCGCTCAGCTTCGACCCGACCGGGCCGCTGCAGTCGGAGTGGCTCGGGCAGCCGGACTTCCAATCGTGGGTCGCGACGCGGCACAACTACTTCGTGAAGCTGGCCGACGACGGCGGCCTGCGGGTCCACGGCGTCCCGCCCGGCGAGTACGACCTGGTCCTCCAGCTCTACGAGGAGCCGGCCGGCTGCCTGGTTGAGACCATCGGCGAGAAGGTCGTGCCGGTGACGGTCGCCGCCGACGGCGACCTCGACCTGGGCGACATCGACGTCCACTGCCGCATCGGCCCCCGCGTCGGGTCGGACATGCGGGCGTTCGAGATCACCGACGCCGGCGGGCGCGTCCGCCTGATCGACGACCTCCAGGGGCGGCACGTGCTGCTGCACGCGTGGGCCACGTGGTGCGCCCCGTGCATCCAGTCGATGCCGTCGCTCAAGGCGGCCGTGGAGCAGCACGAGGGAAAACCACTGACGGTCGTCGGGCTCAACATCGACGAGGACGCCGACGCCGCCCGCGCGGTGGCCGCCGCGCAGGGCCTCGCCTGGGCCCAGAACTACCTGGGCACGGACTCCGAGCTGATGCGGCAGCTGGCAATCAGCACGGCGCCGGCGTACTACCTCATCGGCCCCGACGGAAAGCTGGTTGGCTCCGCCAACCACTGGGAGGCCATCGCCACGCTGCTGGACGGCGAGCTCTAGCGCACCCCGCCCGCTGGCGGGAATCCCATTCGTGACGCCCCACCCGCGGGCGGCTAGACTACAAGGTCGAGTTATCGGTTCCTTGTCTTGCGCCCGTGGGTAGTCTCGATGCGTCTCCTGCTCTGTTTAGCCCTCTGCGTCTTCACTCAAACGGCCGGCCCGCTGAACGCCGCCGACACGCGCGACCAGCTGTTCGACAGCGGCTGGCGTTTCCACCGCGGCGACGCGGCCGGCGCCGAGCTACCCGGCTTCGACGACTCGCGGTGGCGGACGCTCGACCTGCCGCACGACTGGAGCATCGAGGACCTGCCGCCACGGCCCGATGCTGCGCCGGAAGTCGACGCGGTTACCGGCGAGTGGCGATTCCACCGCGGCGATGCCCCCTCCTGGAGCGACCCTAGCACCGACGATGCCGATTGGCGCCACGTCACCCTGCCGGACAACTGGGAGCGCCACTCCGGCTACAGCGAAAACAACGCCTACGGCTGGTACCGGCGGCGGCTGGAGATCCCCGCCGAGTTCGCCGGCGAGGAGATCGACTTGCTGCTGGGCCGCATCGATGACGCCGACGAGGTCTGGCTCAACGGCCAGCGGATCGGCGGCTCGGGGTCGTTCCCGCCCGACTACCGCAGCGCGTGGGATGTCGACCGCCGCTACCGCGCGCCGGCCGGGCTGGTGCGCGGCGACGGCTCGGACCTGGTGGCGGTCCGCGTGTTTGACGGCGAGAACAACGGCGGCATCTACCAGGCGGGCGCCAAGAGCCAGCGGGTTGGGCCGTTCGACCCGGCCGAGGCCCAGAACCGCCACTTCACCGCGTACACGGTTGGCGGGATCGGCTGGTACCGCAAGGCGTTCGAATCACCGGAGGCCGGGCGGCAGACGACCATCCGCTTCGACGGCGTCTACATGAACGCCGAGGTGTGGCTGAACGGCCGCCGGCTGGGCGAGCACCCCCACGGCTACACCGGCTTCCACTTCGACCTCACGCCGCACCTCCGCCCGCCGGGTGAGGAGAACGTGCTGGCCGTCCGCGTCCGCAACGAGGGCCGCAACAGCCGCTGGTACTCCGGGTCGGGCATCTACCGGCACGTCTGGCTGACCACGACCGGCGAAGTACACATTCCGACCTGGGGCGTGTTCGTCACGACGCCCGAGGTCTCTGCCGAGAGCGCGTCGGTCCGGGTTTCGACCGAGGTCCGCAACGCTGCCGACGCCCCTTCCGTGGCGACCGTCCGCGTTACTGTCCGCGACGCCGCTGGCGCCTCCGTTGGCGTGTCCGAACAAGAGCTCAACATCGCCGCCGGCACGACAGAACTGATTCAGCAGACCATCGACGCTGCGCAGCCCGAGCTCTGGTCGCTGGAATCGCCCACGCTCTACTCGGCCGACGTCCAGGTGCTGGTCGACGGCCGGCTGGTCGACAGCGTGCGGGCGCCGTTCGGCGTCCGCAAGATCGAGGTCGACGCCCAGCGCGGTTTCCGGCTCAACGGGCGGCCGGTGCTGCTCAAGGGCGGGTGCATCCACCACGACAACGGCCCGCTGGGCGCCGCCGCGATCGACCGCGCCGAGGAGCGCCGCGTCGAGCTGCTCAAGGCGAATGGCTTCAACGCGATCCGCTCGTCCCACAACCCGCCCTCGCCCGCGATGATCGCCGCCTGCGACCGCCTCGGCGTGCTGATGATCGTCGAGGCGTTCGACCAGTGGAACGAGTCGAAGGAGAACAACCAGCAGGACTACCACCGGTTCTTCGACGACTGGCACGCCCACGACATCGCCGCGATGGTCCGCCGCGACCGCAACCACCCGTCGGTCATTATGTGGTCGATCGGCAACGAGATCCCCGAGCAGTTCCGCGCCGGCGACACCGGCCAACGGCTGCGGGACGAGGTCCTCCGCCACGACGACACCCGCCCCGTGACCGCCGCCATCTGCACCGACTGGGGGCCCGTGATGGAGAACTGGGGCGAGCTCTCCGACCCCGCTTTCCCCCACCTGGACGTGGCCGGCTACAACTACCTGCCGCAGATGTACGAGCCCGACCACGCCCGGCGCCCGGACCGCGTGATGTACGGGTCGGAGTCGCTCCCCAAGGACGCGCTGGCCTACTGGACGCTGGTTGAGGAGCGCCCCTACGTGATCGGCGACTTCGTGTGGACGGCGCTCGACTACCTGGGCGAGGCCGGCATCGCCCACACCAGCCTGGGCCCCGACCCCGGCCCGTGGTTCCTGTCGTGGCCGTGGATCAACGCCTGGTGCGGCGACCTCGACCTGTGCGGGTTCAAGAAGCCGCAGTCGTTCTACCGCGACGTGGTGTGGCGCCGCAGCCCGATCGAGCTCCTAGTGCACACGCCCATGCCGCCCGACGCGGTCGAGTCGCTCAGCTGGTGGGGTTGGCCCGACGAGCTGAAGAGCTGGAACTGGGACGGGCACGAGGGCCAACCGCTGCAGGCGGCGGTCTACTCGCGGTGCGACCGCGTCCGGCTGGAGCTCAACGGCCGCGTGATCGGCGAGCAGCCGGTCTCGCCCGCCACCAAACTCACCGCCCGCTTCAACGTGCCCTACGAGCCAGGCGAGCTGAAGGCTGTGGGGCTGGTGGACGGCAGGGTGGTCGCGGAGAACTCGCTCCGCACCGCCGGGCCGCCCGCCGCGCTGCGGCTGACGGCCGACCGCGGGGCGATCAACGCCAACCGGAACGACCTGTCGTACATCACAGTGGAAGTAGTCGACGCCAGCGGCGCCCGCGTGCCAACCGCCGAGGCCGAGGTGCGGTTCAGCGTGGGCGGCGTCGGCGAGCTGGCGGGCCAGGCGAACGGCTCGCCCAACCAGCCGGCCAGCTTCCAGGCGCCCGCCTGCCGGACGCGGCACGGCCGCTGCCTGGCGATCCTCCGCCCGACCGGCGGCGCGGGTCCGATCACGCTCACCGCTGAGGCTGACGGCCTGCGGCCGGCGCGGCTGGCGGTGGAGTGCGGCGATGTAGACGAGTAGCCCGCTACCGCGCGGCGTACATCTCGGCGTAGTCCAGGATCCACATCTCGATCAGCTCGCGGAAGTGGTCCTCGTCGACGTCGGCCAGCGGCTGGTGGTGGTTGCGAACGAAGGTCTCTTTGTTGTGCACCGCGCCCTTGGCCGACACGTCCAGCACCTTGTACTCGTTGTACGGGCCGACCACCACCTGCAGGCGGCTGAACAGGTTATTCCGCCGGCCGCCCGACATCGACACGTCGTCCCGCGAAACCGCCGCGCCCCAGCCCCGCTCGTCGACGATGGTCTCGGGCTTGAAGCCGGGGAAGTTGTCGGCCAGCTGCGCCAGGCACTTCTCGATGTGCTCGGTCAGCGCCAGCCGCAGACGCGAGTGCAGCCGGCGGCACTCCTCCTCGCTGATCGCCTCGGCGGCCTCTTCGAATTCACGTTCGGCGCGCGAGCGCGCGCCGCGGCTGGCGGCCTTCTGAAGTCGTTGTCGGAAATCCATCGCGCACCGGGCTGGGGAGGGTCGGCTGGTCGGACCCTGATTATAGCCCGGGCGCCGGGCGGCAATAGGCGGGGCCGCGGAGGGAGGGCAGCCCAAGAGGGGGGCTACTTCCGACGCAGGCGGCGGTTGATCTCGACGTCGTGGTTCGGCTCGCGGTCCTGATCGTGCGGGTAGTAGTACACGGTAATCGCGACCGTGTCCTGCAGCAGGTTGATCCTGCCCAGCTCGATCCGTGAGAGGTTCAGGCCGGTCCGCTTCTGCAGGTCGTCGATGAGCTGGTCGTGGTTCTCGGGCCGGATGAGGTCGATCCTCTCGTACAGGATCTCCTCGCGGGACTCCTGCCGCAGGTTGGGCAGCGACTCGAACAGCGCGGGCAGGCAGACGATGGCCAGGTTCACGAACCCCACCTCCGCCAGGCTGACCTTGCTGTTGGCCAGCGAGTTGATCACGGCCAGGCCGATCACAATGAACAGGTACGACATCTCGCGCACCGGTATCGCGTCGGTCCGGTAGCGGAGCACGCCGAAGATGGCGAACAGGCCCAACGCCATGCCGAGCTCCAGCTCCAGCTTCTTGAGCGTGAAGCAGATGAAGAAGACCACGATGTTCAGCATGTAGAACGTGAACAGGTAGTCCTTGCTGCGCGACTGCTTGCTGTACACGAAGTGCACGATCAGCACGAGAACGATGAGGTTCGCAGCGAACCGAACCGACAACTTTATGAGGTCGTCATCGTAGAGGGGGTAGCCAAGTAACTCGGACGGCATTCGGGGGAGGCTTTCAGCAGGGAGAGTAGGCTTGGATAGCGAGCAGCTTCGGCTTGAAGCGGTTGCGTTTGAGCGCCGGGTCCAGCAGGATGCTGCCCAGGCAGTACTTGCTCACGCGCAGCGGCCGCACGCCGGCCTCGCGGAGACGGCGCCGCACCACCGAGTCGCGCGAGTCGCGCTCCTGCTTCACCTCGGCGATGACCAGACCCGGCAGGCCGACCCGGCGGTCGCCCACGCGGAACTGCAGGTCGACGTCCAGCGTGACCCGCTCCGGCGCGTGGCGGCCAACCAGCGTAATCCGGGAGAACTCGGTCCAGATGCGGGCCTCGAGGCCGAGGTCGGCGCCGGCGATCGCCTCGGCCAGCGCGGCCGACTCGCCTTCCAGGCGGCTGGTGATCGCGTTGATGGGGATCCGCCGCTTGTCGGTGCGGCCCTTGTTGGTCCGCTGCTTAACTTCGAAGAACGAGGCGCCCGACGAGCCGTACGCCCGCATGCGGAACTTGCGGCGGATCGACTTGCCGTTGTGGTGGTCGAAGTAGCAGTTGAGGGCGGGCGTGTCGAAGTACAGCGTGGAGTAGCGGGTGAGCCGTTCGCCGCCGACCTCCAGCACGCGGTAGTCGTCGGCCGCGTCGTCCAGCAGGTCGAGCAGCGTCGACTCCGCCATGACGAACTTCGTGTCGACGCGGTTCATCAGGCTCACGCTGTCCATCTCGCTGAGGTCGATGGGCGCCAGCCGGGTGAGCGCCTGGACGATCTCCGGCGCCGGTTGGGTTTTTTCGGCTCTGGTGGGGGTCATAGCTCGCCGAGTCCTTCGACTAGTTCGTCTCCATCGCGGGAGCAGAGCGACCGCAGCATCTCGGGCTCCAGCCCCTGGTTGAGGAAGTGGACCGACCCGTCGCACGCCAGTGCGTGGGCGCCGCCGGGGTGGTCGGAGAAGACGCGCTCGTCCTCCCAGACGGCCGGCGGGACCTCGTCGTTGATGCCCTTCTTGATGTGGCTGATGTTGTCGCCCGAGACCCACGCGCCGTTGTAGCTCTTGATCTCGCCGTGCTTGTTCATGTCCACGCCGCGGCCGGAGCACTCGATCACCATGATGGTCTTGGACAGGCCGTCGGTGATCTTGGCGGTGGTGACCTTGGGCGGCTCGGTGATCGTGTCCTCGTTGGGCAGACCCTTGGTGCCAAGCAGCACGCCCCGCTGGCGGCCGTAGTCCTCGCCGGTGACCGGGTTGGCCTTGTCCTTGTCGGGGCCGCTGATGCCCAGGTAGTCGATGCAGGCCATCCCCTCGCCCGGCTGGCCGCCCAGGTTGATCAGGCGGCCCTCGGCCGACCGGTGGGCTTCCAACTGCACCGCGCTGGGGCACAGGTAGGCGGGGATCAGCTGGCTGGCGGCCTGGATGTTCTCCGGATCGGTCGCGGCGCGGCTGAAGTTGATCTCGCGGTAGATCGCCCCCTCCTCCAGGTGCGGCAGGATGAAGCTGGACCACGAGTAGTCGAACGAGTTCGGGTTGCTCCGCGCCGACGACCACTTCTTGCCGGCCGGGAACCGATTCTGGGTGCTCTCGAAGTTGACGATCGCGATCCCAACCTGCCGCAGGCTGTTCTGGCACGCCGCGCGGCGGCTGCTCTCACGGGCCGACTGCACCGCCGGCAGCAACAGGGCAATCAGCACGCCGATCACGGCAATCACCACCAACAGCTCGACGAGCGTAAAGCCCGTTTGGCGGCGACGGCGTACAGGATGAATCTTCAAGGGGGGCGCCTGAATTGTGCGGGAAAGAGGGGGAGGGACTGCAGGGAGGAGCGCTGGGGCTACCCGTATATTAACCGATTCTTCACACAAAAGCCAACTTGATGAACCAGTTGGCGGACGCCAGGTATCGCCGATGGCGTAGAAAACGGTCGGTTTCCGACATTTTCTACCGGAAATGGCGGTTTTCCTTCGTAGCCGAGGCGCCGCGCAGCCCTGCTAGCGGGCACAAGAACGCGTCGCCCCCCGGGGAGGTGTGTGACAAGAGCAGACCCGCCGACGACGCGCCCGCTGAAGAAAAGGTGCGACGGAATCGCCCGCCGGCTAGGCCTCGCGGGCTACTTGTCGCCGTTGTCGTCCGACGACTTCTTGCGGTGGAACTGCAGCAGGTCGCCGAAGGAGCGCATCGCTTCCTTGCCCTCCTCCATCTCCTTGGAGAGGGAGCGGGTCTCTTTCTTGGCGCGCTGCTCGAACACCCGCGGGCCCTGTGGCTGCCGCTCCTCGCGTCGGCCGCCGCGGCGCGGCTTGGCCCGGTCGTTTTGCTTGCCGCCCTGCTCCGCGCGGGCGCGTTTGGCGCGGGGTCGGCGGTCGCCGCCGCCCTCCTTCTCCTTCGGGGGCCGCTCCTTCTTGCGCGGCCCCTCCTGCCGCGGCGTGCCCGGCTTGATCATGGTCAGCGCCACGCGGCGGCGCTGCACGTCGATCGACGTGACCCATACACGCACGCGGTCGCCCACCGCCACCACGGTGTGCGGGTCGCGAACGTAGCCGCTGCTGAGCTGGCTGACGTGCACCAGGCCGCTCTCGGAGAGGCCGATGTCGACGAACGCGCCGAAGTCCACCACGTTGAGCACCACGCCGGCCAGCTCGGCGCCGATCTCGAGGTCGTCCAGCTTCACCACGTCGCGGCGGAAGACCGGCGGCGGCCGGTCGTCGCGGAGGTCGCGGCCGGGCCGGGCGAGCGAGTCGACAAGCTGGTCGAGCGACAGCCGCCCAACGCCGACCGACGCGGCCAGCTCGTCGCGGTTGCGTTGCTCGAGCGCCTCCTGGAACTTGACGCCGCCGGCGGGCGTGCGGAGCTCTGCCGCGTCGACGCCGACCAGCTCCAGCAGCTTGGCGGCCGCGTCGTAGCTCTCGGGGTGGACCCACGTGGAGTCCAACGGGTTCTCGCCGTCCTCGACCTTTAGGAAGCCGGCCGACTGCACGAACGCCGACTCGCCGACGCCCTTCACCTCTAGCAGCGACTGCCGGCTCTTGAACGGGCCGTGCTCGACGCGGTGGTCGTACACCCGGCGGGCGGTCAGCGGGTTCAGGCCGGCCACGTGCGACAGCAGTGTGGGGCTGGCGTTGTTGAGGTCGACGCCGACAAAGCTGACGCATGACTCGACCACCTGGTTGAGCGTGTCGCGCATCGGCTTGCTGCGCGAGTCGTGCTGGTACAGGCCCACGCCGAGGCTGGCGGGGTCGATCTTCACCAGCTCGCTGAGCGGGTCCTGCAGCCGCCGCGCGATGGACACCGCGCTGCGATGCGACGCGTCCAGGTCGGGCAGCTCTTCGCGGCCGATGGTGCTGGTGGAGTAGACGCTGGCGCCGGCCTCGTTGACCACGACGTAGTGCGCGTCGTGGTCCTTGAGCTCGTCGGCCAGCAGGTCGGCGACCAGCTGCTCGCTGGGGCGGCACGCGCGGCCGTTGCCGATGGCGATCAGCTCGACGTTGTGCTCGCGGATCATCTCGGCCAGGCGGCGGCGGCCGTCGGCCTGCTTGGCGTCGTCGCCGACCAGGTGGATCAGGTCGTGCGCCAGCACGCCGCCGAACTCGTCCAGCGCGGCCAGCTTGCAGCCGTTCTTGTACCCGGGGTCGAGCGCCAGCACCCGCTTGCCGCGGATCGGCGGCTGCAGCAGCAGCCGGCGGAGGTTGCGGGCGAATACCGTCAGCGAGTGCTCCTCGGCCTTCTCGGTCAGGCTGCGGCGGGCCTCGCGCTGCAGGCTGGGGATCAGCAGCCGGCGGACGGCGTCGCGCGCGCAGCCCAGCAGGAACTCGCGGTGCGCGTGCTCGTCGGGGACCAGCAGCTCGATCGCCGCCTGCTCGATCGCCGGCGCGTCGCACTCGACGCTCACCTTCAGCGCCTTCTCGCGCTCGCCGCGGTTGATCGCCAGCACGCGGTGCGTCGGCGCGCGGCTGAGCTTCTCGCGGTAGTCGAGGAAGTCTTTGAACGCCGCCTTGCGTTTCTCCGACAGCCCGTCGGCCTGCTTGCTCACCAGGAAGCCGCTATCACCCACCACACGGCGGGCGCGCTTGCGGAGCGTGGTCGACTCGGCGAAACGCTCCGCCAGGATGTGCCCCGCGCCAACCAATGCGGTGGCCGCGTCGGGCACCTCCTGCTCGGCGTCAATGAACTCCGCGGCGCGGGCGTCCAGGTCGGCGCAGCTCTCGGCGGCGCGGAAGATCTCGTCCGCCAACGGCGCCAGGCCCTGGGCCTTGGCCTTCTCCGCCAGCGACTGCCGCTTCGGCTTGAACGGCAGGTAGAGGTCCTCGAGCTGCGCGACGGACGACGCCTTGGCGATCAGCTCCTGCAGCTCGTCGGTGAGCTTGCGCTGGCCCTTGAGCGAGCGGAGGATCGACTCGCGCCGCTCCTCTAGCTGCCGCGCGCGGTGCACGCGGTCGCGGACGGCCTCGATCTGCTGCTCGTCAAAACCGCCGGTCGCGTCCCGGCGGTAGCGCGTGATGAACGGCACCGTGTTGCCGGCGTCCAACAGCTGCACGGTCTGCGCGACCCCGCCTGGGTCGAGCCCGAGCTCGTTGGCGATCGCCTTGAGATTGATGGCGTTTTGGTCCATCGACTACTGTCTGATCGCGGGTGGATTGGTCGGCGGAGAACGACGCGGGCGGCGGCCGTTGCCGCGCCGCGAGGACGGGCGTCGCGGCACGCACCCGCGCTACAAGCGCCCGGCGTTCGTGGAGATGGTCACGCCGGGGCGCCGGGGGCGTCGTGGCGTGGGGATGGTCATGGGGTGAAGAGCTGGCGGCGCGTTTTCATTTCGGGTGCAAGGATCGGCAGCGATTGAGCTTGCGCCGAAACAAGCGGGTATTCTCAGAAACCGGGTGATAGCGTGTCAAGCATGCGCGGGGGGCTGAGCGCGGACAACCGCGGGGCGGCGCCCGAGCAGAAAAAATCTGCATTCTCACCAAGACCGGCTCAAGCGTGGCAACCGCGCCCACCGATAACCACACAGACGGCGTCGTTACCGGCGCCCGACTTGTCGCTAGGGGCGGGCCGGATTCTGTTGCAAGGATGCACCGAATGCTTAAGAGTCACCTGAAGATCTACCACGGCCCCGAAGCTGCCCCCGCTAACGATCAGGTCGAGACCGTCACCGTGCCGCTGGGCGAGGCGCTGCCGCTGCTGGCAGACGCTATCCTCAACAACCGCACGTGGTTAGACGACTTCGAGGACGACCAGATCACCCTCAGCACGGACCTCTACCAGGTGCTGAGCGCCTACCGGTTTCTCAACCGGCCTTCCGCCTAGCGCGGCGTACGGTGCTGTCGTCATAGTGTCTCATCCGCGCGTGATGAGATATCACATCGATGACATTTCGTCCGTGTGCGATCATCGCGCAGCGGTCCGATCGCAGCAGTCGAGCTTCACCTAAGGCACTGCTGCGAATCAACTTACGCATATTGTTCGTACGTGGATGCGTCGATTGGCGCCGGGCGTGCCTTAGCTATTGGGCAACCAACAACCGACGGCCCCGCAGCCGTCTCCCGCCCCTTAGCTTAGAAGGACCCCTGCCATGATCGCCCAGCCCCTGCGTGTCGCCTTAGCTGCTGTCATCGCTTCGCTCGGCCTAGGCGCCGCCGCCCACGCCGCCCACCCAAGCCACCACGGCGCGTACTGCCAGCCGAGGCTGCCTGTGTTTGGCATGCACAGCTACAACAACGGCTACGGCGAGGTAATCGTCCGCGTCCGCCACGGCGGGCTCGCGTGCCAGCTCGGCCTTGAGGAGGGCGATGTGGTGACGCGGCTCAACCACGACCGCCTGACGTACCACGGCTCGTGGGAGGACGCCCTGTCGCACGCCATGGCCGACGGCGGCCACATTGTGCTGCGGGTGCGTGACGGTCGCACCGGCCGCATCGTGAGGCGTCACGTGGACCTCGACCCGTACGGGAACGTGATCGAAGGGCCGGTCGGTCCGATCACCCCGAAGGCGGTGGTCGTCACGCCCCGGGTCGTCCCGCACTCGGTCGGCTACCGCGGCTACGCCCCGGCGCCACGCGTGCCGTACGGGCGTCGCGACGCGAGCCCGCGATTCACGCTGCGGCTCGGCTTCTGATCACAAGAGACAATTGCGACTCCACTAACCGGCCACGCGGCGTCGCGTGGCCGGTTTCTTTTTGTTGGGCTACCTGGCGCTCAGCTCGTGAACCATCTCGACTAACGCCTTGGCGTGCTCCGGCGGCGTAGGGGGCACGATGCCGTGCCCGAGGTTGAAGATGTGCCCCGGCCGGCCGGCGGCCTGGTCGAGCACGCGTTGGGCGCCCGCCTTGAGCGTGTGGAGCGACCCCAGCAGGCTGGCCGGGTCGAGGTTGCCCTGCACCGCCCGGCCGCCGACGCGGGACCAGGCGTGGTCGAGGTCGGTCCGCCAGTCGACGCCGATGACGTCGCCGCCGGCTTCGGCGATGGGCCCGAGCAGCTCGGGGTTGCCGGCGCCGAAGTGGATGACCGCCGCGCCGGGCGAAAGGTTGTCGATGATGCGTTTGACGTAGGGCTGCACGTACCGGCAGTAGTCGGCCGGGCAGAGGCAGCCCACCCAGCTATCGAACAACTGCACCGCCTGGGCGCCGGCGTCGATCTGCGCGTTCAGGTAGAGCGTGACCGCGTCGGCCAGCCGCTCCATGAGCGTCCGCCACGCGCCCTCGTCGCGGTACATGAGGGTCTTGGTGTGCAGGTAGTTGCGGCTGCCGCCCCCCTCGATGGTGTAGCTGGCCAGCGTGAATGGCGCGCCGGCGAAACCGATCAACGGGATGCTGTCGGGCAGGTCGGCGCGCGTCTGGCGGACGGTCTCGATGACGTAGTGCAGCGACTCGACGCTGGTGAGGTCCACGACGCGGTCGACGTCGGTCGACTCGCGCACCGGGTTGTGGATCACCGGGCCGTCGCCGGGCGCGAACTCCAGGTCCAGTCCCATCGGCTCGAGGATCGGCAGCAGGTCGGAGAAGATGATCGCCGCGTCCACGCCCAGGAACTCCACCGCGGTGCACATCACCTCGCTGCAGAGCTGAGGGTTGCGGCACAGATCGAGGAAGCTCGTCTTGGCGCGGACCGCGCGGTACTCGGGCATGTACCGGCCCGCCTGCCGCATCAACCAGACCGGTGTGAAGTCGGTGGGCTCCTGCCGGCACGCCTTGAGGAACGCGCTGTCGTGCCACGGCTGACCGGCGGTCGCGTCGATCAGTTCTTGCGAACGCTCGCCGGTGGTCGCCGGCCGCGGCGCCGCGCGGGCGCGGAGCGTCGGCGATAGCACGGCGCGCTTGCGGGCGATCAGCGCGGGCGCATCGCGGAGCGCCTCGACCACGAGGTTGCCCATCTTCGGGTGCGACGGCTCGAAGTCGACCGGCAGGTCGAGCGCGCGGAGCCGCTCGGAAGTGGTCGGGCCGATCGAGGCGACGACCGTCTCACCGAGCGCGGCGCGCAGCGCGTCGGCCTCGCCCATCCGCTCGGCGGTCTGCAGCAGGTGCTCGATCTGCTGAGCCGAGGTGATCATCAGCACGTCGGCCTCGCCGCGCGCCAGCCGCGTGACGTTCTCCTCTAGTGGGCGGACGTCGTCGGGGAGCGTCCAGCTGTAGATCCGCAGCGGGTCCACCGTGGCGCCGCGGGCCTCGAGCCCGGCGATCAGGCTGGGGTTGGTGGTGCCGTACTCCTGCAGGCCGATCTTCATGTTCGCGACCGGCATCTCGCGGTCGAGCGTGCTGAGCAGCTCGCGCCAGGTGTTCGGCTCCGGCACGCGCAGCGTGGCTTTGACCCCAAGCTCGCGCAGCGCCGCGACCGGCTTGGGCCCCCTCGCGATGGTGGGTATGTCCGAGAGCGCGTCGATCAGCCGCTGCCGGTCGACGTGGCGTGAAACCGCCTGCATGAACAGACGCACGCCCACGCCGGTCAGCAGCACCAGCGCGTCGACCTCGCCTGCTAGCACTCGGTGCGCGAACTCGATTGCGTCGCGGTTGCCCTCGATCGGGGCCTCACGCATCGAGGGGCTAACATGCGCGGCGGCGCCCTGCTTCTCGATCATCCGCTGCATGTCGTCGGCGCGGCGGCTCTCGAGCGCAACGACGTTCAAACGGTCCTCTGTAGCGGGGCGGTTGCTCAACGGAATTCTTCGGCGTGTGCGGAACGAAAAATGGTCGCTGCGAGGCGAGCACCTTGCCCCGAAATTGTAGAGGCGCGACTTCGCCTGCCCAAGCGCCCGCGAAGAAACGCGACGCGCGTGCGCGGATACTGCAAGCCGCCCCGCGCGTTCGGCAAGAAGAATGAAAAGCTGCTTGACACATGCCCACGACTTCGCGACACTGCGTCACACTGATCGGCGGCGTGGTTGGACGCTCTCGATTGGTAAGTGGGCAGTCTCATTTGTGTGACGTGCGGGCTTGTCGGGCCGGCGGTTTGGCGCCGCTTTCCGGCGGGTGTTATCGGGTGAGAGTGGTCGACGCGACTGTCGGTCTTAGCGGCTACCTGGAGCTCGCGTAACGCGACCAGGCGTCCTCCCCGGCGTGCGCTTGAGCCATTCTACGGTGGCGGTCCCTTCGATCGTCGTCCGCGCATTGGTTCCACACCGTTGGCCGTACGGCCGGTCTGCCCATCAACTCCTTAGAGTTTGCGCCGCGCACCGCCGGCGTGTGTCGCCGACGCCACCAGCGCCGTCGACCGCCACGTGTTGTTTGACACCTTGTTGCACCGCACCGAGTTCGTTCGAGTCAGGCGAGGCCGCCGCAGGAAGTGGCGGGCGACTTGAACGAACACGAGTCGCGCCGCGACAGGCTATTGCAAATAGTGTTTCAATCGACCCAAAGGACCTATGACCAAGGTGATCACGGCGTCACCCGCTTGAGTCCTGATCGAACCCATAGACCATCCGTATTGTTTGGGATCTATCAGCATACTTGAGGGGTGACGTATATGGACGTCGACCGGCGGCACCGCCCGCGCTCAGGGATGGCCCCCTCAAGCTTGCTGATACACGACAACCCCAACTCATCGAGCCCGGCTGGCGCCCCCTCAAGGGGCGCCAGCCGTTTTTGTTGCCGACCTCTTCCCCGCGCGTGCCACGATGCCCGCTTGCCTCATCGCCCTCGGCGCTAACCTTGGCGACCCCCTGAGCACGCTGATGGACGCCGCCCACGCGGTCGGCGCGCTGCCGGGCGTGCAGCTGCTGCGGGTCAGCCGGATGATCGACTCCGAGCCGATCGGCGGGCCGCCCGGTCAGCCCCGGTTTGCTAACGCCGCGGCGACCATCGAGACCTCCACCCCGCCGCACGAGCTGCTGTTCGGCCTGCACACGGTCGAACAGCGATTCGGCCGACGCCGCCGCGAACGCTGGGACGCGCGCACGCTCGACCTCGACCTGCTGCTCTACGACGACCACGTCGGGGCCGACGCCGGCGTCCAGACGCCCCACCCGCGGATGACATTCCGCCCGTTCGTGATGATCCCCGCGGCCGAAATCGCGGGCGACTGGGTCCACCCCCTGCTCGGTAAGACACTCGCCGAGCTCGACCAGCTGCGGACCGCCGGCGGCAACCAAATAGTGCTGCGGGATGCGTCGGCGGAGCTCGGCGACGCCGTCCGCCGGTGCGTCGCCGACCACGGACCTGCGGTCGTCACCGAAGCTGGAGTTGAGGACCCACCCGCCCGCCTGACCATCTGCTGCGGTCCGCCGGCCCCGCTGCCGGGCGCCGGCCCCACGCTGTGGCTGGCCGCCGACGCCACGGCCGAGGAGCAGCAGCGGGAGGTGCACGCCGCCGTGGAGTGCGTCTGGCCGGGGTTGCCGGCCGCTGAGGGCCACTAGCGGGCTGGGCCAGGGCGGCCGACGCGGCGTAGAATGCTGGGCTGCCCCCTCCCCCGCATCGCCCTCAACGCGCCATGAGCCCGCCCGAAGTCATCACCGATCCCGCGAAGCTCCGCCAGCGGATCTCCGCCGCCCGCCCCGCCGGCAAGCGGGTGGCGTTGGTCCCCACGATGGGCGCGTTGCACGCCGGGCACGTGAGCCTGGTGGAAGCGGCCCGCCGCGACTGCGGTGTCGTCATCACGAGCATCTTCGTGAACCCCACCCAGTTTGCTCCGGGCGAGGACTACGAACGCTACCCGCGCAACCTGGAGGGCGACTGCGCGCTGCTCGGCCCGGCCGGGTGCTCGATCGTCTTCGCACCGTCGGTCGAAACGATGTACCCCGCGGGGAGCGAGACGTCGATCGACGTGGGCAGCGTGGCCCGGCCGCTGGAGGGCGAGTCCCGCCCCACCCACTTTGCCGGGGTCGCGACCGTCGTGATGAAGCTGTTCCAGCTGGCGCCCGCCGACGCCGCGTACTTCGGCCGCAAGGACTACCAACAGACGCTGGTGGTGGAGCGGATGGTGCGGGACCTGAACGTGCCGATCGAGCTGGCGGTCTGCCCCATCGTCCGCGAGCCAGACGGCCTGGCGATGAGCTCGCGCAACGCGTACCTGTCCCCCGAAGAACGCTGCCGCGCGCTGGCGATCCATGCTAGCTTGCGGCTGGCGGAGCAGTTGGTTGGCCGCGGCGAGCGCGACGCCCAGCAGATCCGCGAGGCGGCGCTCGCCCTGCTCGCCGAGTCCGACATCACGCCGGAGTACGTCGCGATCGTCCGCGAGGGCACGCTCGAGCCGCTGGAGGTGGTGGAGGGCCCCGCGGTGATCGCCATCGCCGCGCGGGTCGGCAAGACGAGATTGATCGACAACCTGATCCTCCAGTAGGCTTGGGGCCCGCGTCCGTCTCCCCACCCTTCCCCAAGCGCGCAACCAGCCATGCAGAGCGAGCTGCTCAGGATCCCCGTTGAGTTGGGGGGCGTGCCGATCTTCGGGTTCGGCGTGCTGCTGGCTCTGTGGGTCGTCGGGCTGGGCGGGTGGTTGTGGCGGCAGACCAACCGCGGCATGCCGACCGCCGAGGCCCGCGGCTACCTGCCGGTCGGGCTGATGGTGGCCGTGGTGATCGTCGCGCTGCCCCGGATGTTTCCCGGCGGGCTGCCGATCCGCGGCTACGGGCTGATGCTGCTGCTCGCCGCGGTGTGCGGCGTCGGCATGGCGGCGCACCGCGCCCGCCAGAACGGCCTGTCGGCGGACGTCATCTTCTCACTGTCGGTGTGGCTGTTCGTGTGCGGCATCCTCGGCGCGCGCCTGTTCTACGTGATCGAGTACTGGGAGACCCGCTTCGCCACGCTGGGCTTTCCGAACAACGTGGTTCAGATGCTGATGTTCACCGAGGGCGGCCTGGTGGTTTACGGGTCACTGATCGGAGCGGCATTGGCCTTCGTGGCGTTCTGCCTGCGGCACAAGCTGCCGATGCTCGCGTTGGCCGACATCCTGGCCCCCAGCCTGGTGGTGGGACTCGCGCTGGGCCGGGTCGGCTGCCTGTTGAACGGCTGCTGCTACGGCGGCCAGTGCGACCGCGTCTGGGCGGTAACCTTCCCGATGGGCAGCCCGGCCTACCAGGACCAGCTCTACGCCGGCGACCTGGAGCGTGGCCTGCAACTGCAGGAGGACGCCAGCACCCAACCGCCGCGGCTGATCGTGCGGGGGGCGCTGATCGCGGGCCAACCCGACAGCGAGCAGGTCGCAACGATCAACGGCGCCGAGGTGCACGACATGGCTGGCGCGCAGCGGGTGCTGAGCCGCGCGTACTGGAGCGGCGAGGACGTGACGGTCGCCCTCCGCGACGGCCGTCGGGTGATCGGCGCCGGCCAGAGCCTGCCGGTCCACCCCACTCAGCTGTACAGCGCCGTCAACGCCGCGCTGCTGGCGTGGATCACGTGGACCTACTACGCGTTCCGCCGGCGGGACGGCGAGGTGATCGGCCTGCTGCTGACGCTCTACCCGATTTCGAGGTACCTGCTCGAGGATATCCGCACCGACGAGGCGGCCATCTTCGGCACCGGGCTGAGCATCTCTCAGAACGTCAGCGTGGGGCTGCTAGCGGCGGTCGCCGTGTACTGGTTTATCCTGCTCCGCCGGCCCCCCAAGCTGGCGTTTTCCGGGGCGAACCCGGGACTCGCGTAGTTTTTCACTCTTTTTCCAAGAACCAGCGCAGGCAACGCCGCTCAGCGGCAGCTTTCTTTGCGTAAGGGCGATAGCAGGCCGCTGCCGGGCCCCCACGCGGGGCGGCCCAGCGGACCCCCAACGCAGCGACCCCGCCGATGCCCTCCAGCCGTAACCAGCCCGACGCCACGACCCCGCCGGCCACCGGCCAGGCGGTCGATTGGCAGGCCGCGCTCGCGGAGCACGGACCGTGGCTGCGGACCGTGGTGCTGGCGCGCCTGGGCGAGGCCGCGGCCGTGCCCGATGTGATGCAGCAGGTGGCGCTCGCCGCGGCCAAACGCGGCGGGGAGCTGCGCGACCCGGCGCGCGTCGCCCCATGGCTGTACCGGGTGGCGGTGACCGAGTCGCTGCTGCACCGCCGCCGACAGGGCCGCCGGCGCGGGCTGCTGAAACGATTCCAACGCGATGTGCTCCATGGCGAGAACGACCCCCACCAACCCGACCCACTCGACTGGCTGTTGGCGGCCGAGCAGCAGGCGCTCGTCCGACGCGCGCTGGCCTTGCTGCCCCGCCGCGACGCCGAGATCCTGCTGCTCAAGCACACGCAAGACTGGACCTACCGCCAACTGGCCGAACACCTGGGAGTCAGCGAAGCCGCTGTGGATGGGCGGCTGCAACGCGCCCGCGGGCGGCTGCGGAGGGCGCTGGTGACCGCCGACCCAACGCTGGCCCACTGACCTTTCTACTTATCCGACTTCGTACGCGCCCCATGATCCTCGACCAAGACCTCGACCGACTCGCCGACGGAGAGCTCTCGCCCGCCGAGCGGCGCGAACTGCTCCAGGCGCTCGAGACCTCCCCCGGCGACTGGCGCCGGTGCGCGCTGGCGTTCGTTGAATCTCAGGTGCTGCGCGAGGAGCTTGGCGCGGTCGCCGCCGGGGCCGACGGGTCGCCGGTCGCCCCCGCCGAACGGCAGCGGACGCCTTTCGCACCGGGCGGTTGGCTCGCGCTGGCGGCGTCGGTGCTCGTGGCGTTTGGCGCCGGGTCGTTGAGCGGCCGAGTCTGGTCGCCGTCGGCGGCGACAACGATGGCGGGCGTGGAAGAGGAGCAAGAGATGCCCACGGTCGAGCTGCCCTCGCCGGACGACGTCCAGTCCGCTATCGCTGTCCGGCAGCAACGCGCCGACGCGCCGGACGAGGACGTCGTGACGTTCTGGACGAGCGACGACTCGGGCGGCCGACGGTCGCTCCGCACACGGCTGGTGGACGCCGACAAGCTCGACGAGCGGCTCGGTGTGAGGTTCCGCTCGGCGATCCCACCGGAGGTCCGCCAGCGCTACGAGGATCAGGGCTACCGCTTCCAGTCCCGTCAGCGCTACGCGCCGCTAAACATGGACGACGGCCGCGTGCTGGTCGTGCCGGTCGAGGACCTGCAGGTCAAACCGCCGGCCGACGATTACCTGTAGTCAACCAACCCCGTAGCCGCGGCCCGACGCGCCCGGCCAATCCAACGATTCCAAAAGGAAGGAACAAGCCATGGTAAGACACTTCAAGACCTGCGGGCGGCTGATGTCGCTCGCGCTGATCCCGGGGATCGCGTGCACCACGCTAGCGCAGCAGCCGGTGGACGTGAACGTCGACTCGCAAGAAGTGATCGTCCGCGTCGGCGACGACCCGGCCGAAGCGGCCCCCGCGCCGCCGCCGGAGCCCGGCGCCCCGGCGCAGCCCCAGGCCCAATCTCCCGCCCCGTCCTACTGGATCGGCATCCTCGGCGGCGACGTGAGCGAAGAGCTCCGCGCGCACCTCGGCCTCGAGGGCGCCGGCGTGCTGGTCCGTGAGGTCGTGCCAGACAGCCCGGCCGCCCAGGCGGGCATCAAAAAGTTTGACGTGCTGCTCACCGCCAACGGCAAGCCGGTGACCGAGATGGCCACGCTGGCCGGGGTGGTCCGCGAGGTGGGCGGCGCCGAGCCCGGCGAGATCAAGCTCGACCTGCTCCGCGCCGGTGGCCACCAGGAGGTGACCGTTGTGCCCGCCGCCCGGCCCGCAGCGCCTCCGCGTCCGATGCAGCCGGCCCCGCGCGCTGGAGTGTTCGAGCAATTCTTTGGCCCCGAAGACGAGCCGCTGGCTGCTGACGGCCCGAACCTTCAACTCTTTGGTGTTGGGCCCGAGTTTCGGCTGTTCGGCCCGGGCGTCGCCGTGGGCGGCGCGAACGTCGACATCCGCGGCCCCGGCGCCGCGTCCGTGCAGGTGCAGACGCACAACGGCAAGTCGCGCGTCGTCGTGACCCAGGGGGACAAGACCTGGGAGGTGGACGCCGACGACCCCGAGTCGCTCGAGCAGCTGCCGCCGGAGATGCGTCCGATGGTCGAGGGCATGCTGAACGGCCAGGGGGGCGTCAACGTGGCCGTGGATGTCCAGGAGCTGCTGCCGCAGTTGGAAGGGATGTTCGAGGGCTTCGGCGAACGCTGGGCAGGTCGCCGTGACGAGCGTATCCGCCGCCGGCTGGAACTGCTCGAACGGCAGATCGAGCAACTCCGCGGCCGGCTGGGTGAGGAGGCCGGCCAGGCGCCCCCCGCCGCGGACGACGAGGCGCCGGCCTTTGTGCCGCCGCCGGCGCCCGCCGCTGAGATTGAGCTGCCGGCCGAGCCGGCGGTCGAAGAACCCGCCGACCAAGAGTAGCCACGCGGCGTTTCACCACGCCGCAGACGTGCTAACAATCCCACCGGTCACGGCCCAACGGCCGTGACCGGTTTTTTGTTGCGCTGCCTCAGTTGTCCACCGTCTGTCGCGTCTCCACTCCGCCGCTGCAGCCGCAGCCCGGCAGGTGGAACTCGGGGCCGAAGTCGGCGCCGTCCGCCCTGCTGACCGGCGTCAGCGCGGCGGGGGTCTCTTCGGCGGCCAGGTCGGCGAGCGACACCATCGCCAGCCGGCTCTTCGCGCCCGCGGCGATCCCGGCCATGGTCTGGTTCACGCGATCGAGCACCCTGCCGGGCAGGGCCGCCGACTGCACCGGCGCCGAGTCCAGCGGGCCGTCGGTGATCTCGATGACGCGCAGCAGGCTGATCTCGCTGAGCGGCACGCACAGCGTGTAGCCGCCGTCCACGCCTCGCATGGACTTGAGCAGCCCGTGTGTCACAAGACTGCGTAGCACCTGCAGGAAGTAGCGTTCCGGGAACTGGGCCTCGCGGGCGAGCAGGTGCGACGATACGGGCGTGCCCGGGGGGTGTTCGGCCAATTGGAGCAGCGCGCTTAGCGCGTACTCGGCCGTGCGGGTAAGTTTCATCTGTGCCTCGACCTTCTCTATCGTAGAAATGTTCCGTGCGGCGACGCCAATCCGGTTGCGTCCGCCGTTCACTTCATTTCTATGCTCCGCCTGCGATATGGAGTATCGTGAGAACCGCCAGCGTCCGACCAGGTTCTGACGCGTTTTTCTGGAGGGTTTAGGGGCCGCTAGAGGAAACGTCTATGCAGAACATCCACTATGTCTCGGCTTTTGACCGCCGGGCGCGATTCGTGTCGTTCTTTCAGTGCTCCGACAGCCTGCAGTACGACCCGAACCGGCTGCTCGGCCAAACGATGGGCGAGCACCTCAACGATCAAGATCAGGCCCGCCGCATCCGCGCCGCGTTTTCCGAGTGCCTGTTCACCGGCGAGCCCCAGTACTGCACCTGGCGCGGCGAGTACGGCGAGCTGCTGCGGGCCCGGTTTGAGACCGTCGAGCAGCACTCCGACCGGCACCTGCACTCCGATGACGAGGTGGTGGCGATCGCGATCACGTTCCGCCTGCCCGAGCCGATCGACCTGAGCGACCGCGAAACCGAGATCGTCCGCATGATCTGTCGCGACATGAGCTCGGCGGAGATCGCCGAGGAGCTGGGCGTGAAGAGCTCCACCGTCGAGACCCATCGCCAGAACATCCGGCAGAAGCTGGGGGTCAAGGGAACCGCGGGTATCGTGCTGTTCGCGGTGCAGCACGGTCTGCTGGAGTAGCCGCAGCGCCGCACAGCGAAGGGCACGCGCACAGAAAAAGCCAGACGGCCGAAATGCGGCCGCCTGGCTGGGGGGCGCGTCGCCGCCTGGCGAGACGCGCCTCAGGACTAATCAGCTTGCATAAAGCCTAGAAGTTCCTCACGCGCGTGCGGGGCTCCGACGCAGCGCCCGCCTGAGCGTCTTGGGCCTGCTGCTCGAACTGCTTGGCGAGCTGCTTCGCGGCGTCGAGGTGCGTTTTCACCTGGCGTTCGCTCTCCTGCACGAGGCTGGCGAACTGGCTCGGGCCAACGTCTTGCATCGCCTTGAGCTCGGCCAGCATCCACATATGAGCGCCGACCTGCTGGTTCACAAAGCAGCGATCGAACTCCGCTCCCTGCTTCTCGCTGAGCTCGGTCTTCACCATCTGGTGGTTGTTCTGCACCGCGCGGCGCTGGATATCAATCAGCTGCTGAGCGGCGCCGTCTAGAAACGGATCGCGAGCGGTGCTGTCGGCGCCAGCCACCCGATTGCGGGCATTGGATTCTGCGTCGTACTCTCTGCTGGCCGCGTTAGTCCGATTGGTGCGTTCTGCGCCGGAACTAGTCGAAGCAAGGCCCTCGACCGACTTCAGCCCGGGCATCGCCTGGACGAGCTGCTTGTTCAGCAGGTCGTGCGATTGCCGGATTTTGTTTGCCAGCGACTTGACGTCCGAACTCTCCGCCCGCTGCGCGGCCAGGTCGGCCGCCTCGATCTCACACTGGTTGGCGAGCATCATCTTGGCGGCCAAGTAGTTCACGAGCTCGGCATTAGCCTGCTGGCTGGCGCCCTTTTGCTGCTGGTCGCCGCGGTAGTTTGCTTCGCGCCGCTGCGGCGTGTCCGCCGAGTCGGCGGTGCTCTGCTGGGTCGGCTGGTTCCTGTTAGGCAAATATGCGTCCGGCTCGGCAGTGGGCTGCTGAGCCACAGCCGTGACGGGAAGCCCCATCGTGACCACCATCGTCATGGCGAATGACCTACTCATCGTCGCTGCTCCCTTCCTGAGAAGTGAATTGGTCGCCCGCTGTCACACCGACGCGGGTTCGCGAAGAAGCATCCGCAAAGGCTATGCCGTTGAAGAACGAGGCGGCTACTCAGCATTCGCGACGCGGGCGAACGGCGGCTAGCAACGCAGCCGCCCCGCCGACGAGCAGCGCAGTAGTCGGCTCGGGGACCACCGCCACCGACCAGGCGAGTCCGTACTCCTCGCTGGCCTGGCTCCCGAAAATGTCGCCGAAGTAGTTGACCTCGAACTGATAGCGTGAAGTCGCCGGCGCGCGGAAGCTGAGGTGCTCCACCACGTTGACGCCGCTGATCGAGCGGGCGACCACCTGGCCGCTTTCCCGGTCGCGGACGATCAGGTCCAGGTCGGCCTGCGCATCGTCCTGCACGAGCCCGTTGATTAGGAAGGTTTCGCTCCGCTCGCGTCGCCACGCGAGGGTGATCGTCACCGGCGTGTCGGCCTGCACCGTTTCCTCCAGCACGTACACATTGTCAACGCCGTGGGCCACCGAGCCAAAGTCCCACCCGACCGCGTCAATAGCGCCCTGCACGCCAATCGGTGTGCCCGGCACGTCCTGCGTGCCGGCCTGCAGGTACTGATGGTACGCGCCGCCGATGCTGAGCGCTCCCGCGCCGCTGGCGTAGTCAAGCGACTGCGAGGTTTCGATCACCCCGGCTACGGACTCCTGCCCGTTGTTCCAGCCGTCGGGCTTGTCGGCGCTGTTCAGCAACACCGCCTTCACCACCAACGCGTCGCGTGCGGCGGGGTTCGTGGCGAGCGAAGGGTCGGCGTAGCTGCCGGCGACCAGCAGCGTCGCGGCGCCGGCGACAATCGGCGCGGAAAAGCTGGTCCCCGCCAGGCCCGCCGCGTACAAGTTGTCCGCCACGTTGTCGACAGCGCCAACGAGCGTCGGATTGTTTCCGCCGGTGTCCAAACCATGGAACGCTGCGGTGAGGTCCGTGCCCGGAGCGACCAGGTCGACCGCTGCACGGCACTCCGCGCAGAAGAATCCGCCGCCGGCCCAGTCCTGCGGGCCGCGGCTGCTGAAAGCTGCCACCGCGTCGTACCGGTTCGAGCCGTCATTCTGCAGGGCGCCGACGGAGATCGCGTTGAATCCGGAAGCGGGCGAGCCAACCGTTCCGCCCGCCGGGCCGGTGTTGCCGGCCGACACCACCCACGTGACGCCAGGATTCTGGCTGGCGAGGGCGTCGCCTAGCACGGTCAGGCCCGAGTCCGCGCCGGTCGGGTCGGTGAACCCCCAGCTGCTGTTGATGATGTCCGCCGTGTTGAACGAGTGCTCGTAGGCGGTGAAGTAGGTGTCGGCCGAGATGTCAAAGGCGGCCGAGTAGGCGGGACCGGTCCAGTCGGTGGCGATGGCGCCCGACTGCAGCGCCGCGCCGTGCGCGATCCCGCGTTGGTGCTCGCCCGGGACCGCGCCGCCGAGCCGTCCGGCGGCGATTGCGCCAACCCAGGTAGCATGGCGGTCGAACAAGTCGCTTTGCTGGTCGCCCCGCGTGCCCGGGTCGTCCCACGCGGCTGCGTCGTGAACGAAGGGGCCGACGTGCCCTAACGACTCGTGCCCGCTCCAGACGTGGCCCCCTTCGACATTGGCCAGCCGGGCGCCGGCGCCGGTGACTCCCCGATCATAGAACGCGTCCGCACCGAGGAGCGTCGCGACGCTCGGCCCGGCGAAGGTCGACGGGATGCTCGTGACCAGGTGCGCGGTGGCCGCGACCTTCCCCTCCGGCATCGGCATGACCTGCGGCCCCAGCGGTCCGATAACCTTCAGCGGCGGCTTGTCGGGCAGGCCGGTAGCCGATGCGTTGCGGCCAGCGCCCGCGGCGCCAACTCCAGGCGCCATCAGGCAGGCCAACAGGCCCGCCAGCGCAGAATAGCAACCGGATTGCGAACGGATCACTAGCGGACTCCCGGTCAAGATAGGTGCGTCAGGGCAGCAGCGTTCGACGAGTCCGCTCGCGGCCGGGGAAAGAGCCCCCCGCGCGAAGTCCGCCAGGCCCTACCCTAAGCCGGTGGGGCCCTAGAAGCAAACCGGAGTCGGCTTAGACTTCCAGCTGCACAACATCCTGCGAGCCGGCCTGGCTGCGCCGCAGCTGGCCGCAGGCGGCGTTGATCTTGTCGCCCTTGCGGTGGCGGAAGCGGACCGCCAGGCCGCCGCCCTCCAGCACCGCGCGGAACGCCTTCTGGGCCTCCATGCTGGGCGTCTGGTACGGCAGCCCCTCGACCGGGTTGTACGGGATCACGTTGATCAGCGCCTCGCGTCCCCTGAGCAGCCGCACCAGTCGGTGGGCGTGCTCGGGCTGGTCGTTCAGGTCGGCCAGCAGCACGTACTCGAAGGTCAGCCGCCGGCGGGTGGCGTCGTAGTACTCGTCGGCGGCGGCCAGGATCTCGTCGATGCCGATCTTGTTGTTGGTCGGCACAATGCGGTTCCGCAGCTCGTCGTCGGGCGCGTGCAGCGAGATCGCCAGACGGTACTGCGTTTCTTCCCGCGCGAGGCGGCGGATCGACTTGGGCAGGCCAACCGTCGAGATCGTGATCCGCCGGTGGCTGATCCCCAGACCATCGGGCCGGGTCGCCTCGGCGAGCGCCGGCAGCACCGCGTCGAGGTTCGCCAGCGGCTCGCCCATGCCCATCATCACGATGTGGCTCATGCGCTCCTCCGGCGCCAGGTGGCGCTGCAGGCGGAGGAACTGCTCGACGATCTCCCCGGTGGTCAGGTTGCGGTCGACGCCGTCCAGGCCGCTGGCGCAGAACACGCAGCCCATGCCGCAGCCCACCTGGCTGCTCACGCACATGGTGCGGCGGTGCTCGTCCCGCAGCAGCACGCACTCGATCTGCCCCCCCTGCTCCAGCCCCAGCAGCAGCTTCTCGGTGCCGTCGGCCGCCTCGGTGTGGCGGTCGACCCGCGAGCTCCACAGCGGCAGCTCCGCGGCCAGCTCCGCCCGCAGCTGCTTGGAGAGGTTGCTCATCGCATCCCACCCCTCGGCCCGCTTCTCGAACAGCCACTGCCGGATCTGCTTGCGGCGGTAGCCCGGCAGCGAGTGCGCAGCGGCGATCTCGTCGAGGCGTTGGTCGATGTTGGAAAGGAGGTGAGGCAACGTGCTGCTTCGGAAATGTGAGTGTGTACTAGACGCTAGACTGCGAATTCCTCGATAACCAGTCGAGATAGTCGCCAAGCTCAGGTAGCTTGATGTACCCCTCGTCCTCGGGCGTAGCTGGGAGCATCACTACTTCAATATGGTGGATTCTCTCCGCGCAAGCTCGTTCACCAATCCCACCTTCAAGCACAAGCCATAGGGAGTTCTCCGTTTCCTCCCGTAAATGTGGCGATAGATCGGGTACTCCGATACGTAGTCCTACAAGCGATGGATTGCTTTTTGAGCGAAGTGGAAGAAACCATAGTTCACTGGAGTTCAGGCTCACTTCGCCAAACTCGTGTACGAAATCGAATCCATAAGGTGGCTTCAATGCAATGATATGCCACTTTGGAATCTCCGGCGCCGTCGCCACCAACGAATCAACTAGAGCAAACTTGGATTTGACGCCATCGGCGGTGATGATCAACTCGTTGTAGCCCTCAGACAGCGGCTCCGAAATCTGAAACCAGAGATCGGGATCGTATTGGTGCAGATGCAATTGCAGCTCAGAGAGCAGAGATTCACCGTTAAGAGAAGCATTGATGCTCCGAAATCGCTCATGCTGCTCACTGAACCACGTCCAGAACTGCGCCGCGTCAGTTGCCATCCGTGTTCTGTCTCAATATAGGTACTCGAAACACGCTCTCGTCGTGAGCCATGTGCCACTGGCAAAGCCAGTATGAACTAATGGCGACGGCTCATCGCGTTTCACACTGGCAGAGCCAGTGGCCAAAAAAACAAGCATCCAAAGTTGGCAGGCGTCGTAGGCATTCGCAGTTCCTACCGCTGAATCATCGCCGGCAGCGTGGTGTAAAGGTAGTAGGCTCGCGGCGTGGTCAGGTCGAAGAACGCCCGCAGCTCGCCCAGCGGGCCTTGGCTCTGACTGGCGGCCTGGGCGTTCATCAGCGCGTCGAACGGCGTAAGCTGCTTCTTGTACTCCACGCAGCGGACCGAGCTGGTGGACACGCCCGCCAGCTCGCAGGTGCGCTCGATGGCCGCCTCGATAAAGCCGATCTTGTCGACCAGGCCGTTGTCGACCGCCTGCGTGGCGGTGAAGATCTGCCCCTGGGCGACATCTTTGAGCGCGGCGTCGTCTTCGCGGAACTTGGGCCGGCCGGACCGCACGATGTCGAGGAAGTCCTCGTAGGTCTCGTCGACCAGCTCCTGGAACAGCTCGCGCTCCTCGGGGCTCATCTCGCGGGTGGGCGATCCCATCCGCTTGAACTTGCCGCTGGTGATCGAGTCCTCCTCGACGCCGTACTCCTGCATCAGGCCGACCAGGTTGTAGTGCGGGATCACCACGCCGATCGAGCCGGTCCAGGTGGTCGGCTCGGCGAAGATCACGTCCTCTTCGTCGCCCACCGCCATGGCGATGTAGTAGCCGCCGCTGGCGCACAGGCTGCCCATGCTGACCACCACCGGGAACGAATCGCCCTTGGCCTCGCGCAGCTCGCGCAGGTGGTGCAGCAGGTAGTCGCTGTAGGTGACCGTGCCGCCCGGCGAGTTGATCCGCAGCACCAGCCCGCGGACGCTGTCGTCCTTGCGGACCAGGTCGATCTGCTTCTTGGCGAAGTCGTCGCCCTCGATGATCGTGCCGGTGACGCTGATGATGGCGATCTTGTCCGTGGCGGTCTTGCTGAGCGAGTGGTACTTCTCCTGCGGCCCCCCCGGCTCGCTGAAGTAGCTCTGGTACTGCGCGGACAGGCCCATCAGAGCGATCACTAGGATCACGACCACCGCGATCAGCACCTTGCCGAAGCGGCCGAACATGCTCTCCTTCTTTTCCTGGATGACGATGGTCTGCGTCGGCTGGGCGTCGGGGGACATGCGGGGGTCCTAGGTCGGGGCGGTTGAATCCGGAATCGAGAAATTGTAGCACGGCTCTCCGAGCCGTGAACTCACGGCTCGCCGAGAGGTGCTACCCGGGGCGCACTAGTCCACGCCGTGGTAGGTGCTGATGATCTTCCACGCCTCCTCAGGCGTTTCGGCGTAGCTGACCAGATCCAGGTGCTCGTCGGCGATGACTCCCTCGTCGGCCAGGGTCTGCAGGTTCATGACGCCCTCCCAGTACTCGCGGCCGTACAGGATGATCGGGATCGCCTGCATGCGGCCGGTCTGGCGCAGGCAGAGCGTGTTGAACAGTTCGTCCAGCGTGCCGTAGCCGCCGGGGAACACCACCAGCGCCGCGGCCCGCAGGATGAAGTGGAACTTCCGCATCGCGAAGTAGTGGAACTGGAAGCACAGGCTGGGCGTGATGTAGGGGTTGGGCTCCTGCTCGTGCGGCAGCTCGATGTTCAGCCCGATGCTCTTGGCTCCGACGTCGAACGCGCCGCGGTTGGCGGCCTCCATGATGCCGGGGCCGCCGCCGGTGGTGACCACAAACTCGCACTTGCCGTCGATCTGGCAGGTGCTCGACACGATGCGTGCGAACTCGCGGCACTCGTCGTAGTAGCGGGCCTTGCCGAGCTGCTTCTCGGCGCGCAGCACGGCCCGCTGCAGCCGCTCGTTGTCGGGGTCGCCCTCCAGCTCCAGCTTCGCCAGCTTGACCCGGCTCTCGGCCTCGTGCTGGGGCACGATCTGGGTGCCGCCGAACACCACCACGGTCGAGTCGACCCCCTCGCGGACCATCGCCTGCTCGGTCTTCTGCAGCTCCAACTGCATGCGGACGGGGCGCATCTCGGGCTCGGCGAGGAACAGCACGTCCTTCTCGGCCAGCACGTAGCTGGGCGAGCCGAGGATCGCCTGGCGGTTCTTCTCGACCTCCTCGGGGAGTTGCTCGTGGTGGGCGTCCAGGGAGAATTCGTTGGGGGAGGTCATGCGTTTCGTGACGGGGATAAGGTCTGCTTAGAACAAGAAAAGGCGGCAGAACCGGGCGAGAATCCGCCCAGACTGACATACCCTTGCCGCTGAGAGCGCAAGTATATTCGATTCCCACGCCCGCCGGGCCTAGGGATTCCCGTTAGCTACGCGTCAGGCGCCGCTACCCAGGCAACGAGGATTAGGAGTTCCCCATGATCGAACGCCCCGAGCTAGAGGGTTCGCCGTTCGACCCCAAGAAGTACGGCAGCACCGCCAAGAAGCTGGACGACCAGCTCATGGCCGAGATCTCGCCCGCCTGGGCGCCCATGCTGCAGGAGTTTTTGGTCGACGCCGAGCTGCTGGCCATGCAGAAGTGGGCCAACTCGGTCGCGGTGAAGCGGCTGCGGCACAACGACCACGGCCCCGTGCACATGCGGATCGCGGCGCTGCACAGCCTGCGGATCCTCAACAAGCTGATCGAGGGCAACGTGCAGCCGTCGGTTGTGACCGAGGGCTACGGCGAACGCGTGCACGCCGAGGTGGCCCTAGTGCTCGGCGCCCTGATGCACGACGTCGGCATGGGCGTCACGCGGCAGAAGCACGAGTGGCACTCGGCCGCCATGGCCGACCGGATGTTCGACCGCTACCTGCCCAAGTTCTTCCCGGACGACATCGCCAGCCAGGTGATGGTCCGCACGCTGGCCCGCGAGATCATCATCGGCCACATGGGCAACGAGAAGGTGTACTCGGTCGAGGCCGGCGCGCTGCTCGTGGCCGACGGCACCGACATGACCTCCGGCCGGTCGCGGCTGGTCGGCATGCTGCACAAGGAGCCCGCCGTGGGCGACATGCACAAGATCTCCGCCGACGCGGTCACCAAGGTCTGCATCGAGACCGGCGAGAACAAGCCCGTGGCGATCTCGATCCTGATGGACGACTACGCCGGCATCTTCCAGGTGGAGCAGGTGCTGATGCCCAAGGTCGACGCCAGCCCCATCAAGGGCTTCCTGGAGATCAACGTCCGCGTGACCGGCGAGCCGGAGCGGCGGTACCTGCGTTAGCGGAGTTTGGTGGGTGCAGTGTGGCAGGTGGTAGGTAGTTGGGAGCTCACTAACACACTCTGGTGCGTTGCGGCCGCTGGAGTTTTGTCCCTTTTGGCGCTACGCAACCTTAGGGACAAAAGTCGGCCCACTCTTCGCTCGCTGATTTCCCTAAGGCGTTGCGATCGCAGCGTTTCCGCAACCGGGCTGGGCAAGCGGCGGGCGACTTTTGTCCACCACGGTGCGCCGATAGGGACAAAAGTCTGCCGGTCGGCGGCGCCGTTGCCCGGAAGTGAGTTGTGAAAGAGCGGCCGGCAGACCCCGCCGGACGACTCCATTGGAGCACAGGGGGTGGCCTGGTTTCTACGGAAAAGTGCCGAGAAAGCCCCGTTGGAGTCCACGCTTCAGCGTGCTGCACGGCAGCCTATCGGGCAGTTGCCGCCGCTTCGGCTGTTCGACGTGACCAGAGTTGCTCCCGATCGACTAGCACCTCGCAGCCGGGCGTTCGCCGTTCGAACTCCTGAACGGCGGAGAGCGACACGTCTTCGGCGGAAAAAGAAAGCCTCACCAGCCCGCTGACGGGAGCTAGCGACAACAACCGCTCGTCGTCTAGGTAGCCCCGACGGAATCTCAGAATACATCGGTCCGTTCGCAAGTCTCGCAGCCTAGCAAAGTCTTCATCAGTCGGTGCGACGCCGAAGAAGTCGACAAACACGCTTCTGCCAGCGAGTCCCATTACATTCACACCCCGTTGCTGCAGATCGGAAGCCCACTCGCGCAGGCGGTTTTCGCGGCGGACCTCCGCCCCGACGTAGGCGGCACAGCACGCCGCAACAGCCACTACTAGCAGCATTCCGGATATCGAGAACCGGGGCCGTTGCTTGACCAGCAGCCACGGCAGCCGGAGGAGGAGAAGCAGGCCCCTTCGGCGTGTGTCGTCGCCCGAGATGATCATGCCGGTTGATCCTGCTAGCGCTGATGCTGGCTGCCTAGCGCTGTCAGACCCATGGAGAACGGCAGACGCTACCCCAGCTCCACCGAGTCCCCCAGCTCCGGCACCATCACCTCCCAGCCGCGTTCGGTGCGGAGGGTGTCGGCCAGCGCGTCGGCGCTGTCGGGTTCGCCGTGGGTCATGAAGGTCTGCTTGGGGGCGGGCAAGTCCTGCAGCCACCGCAGCAGGCCGGTGCGGTCGGCGTGGCCGGACAGGCCGGGGACCTTCTCGATGGCCGCGTTCACGGCGATGTCCTGGCCGTGCATGCGGAGCGTTTCGGCGCCCTCCTCCAGCCGGCGGCCGCGGGTGCCGACCGCCTGGTAGCCGCCCATGATGATGGTGGTGCGGGGGTCGGAGAGCCGCCGCTTGAGGTGGTGGATAATGCGGCCGCCGGTCATCATGCCGCTCGAGGCGATGATGATGGCCGGGTGGTCCAGGTGGTTGAGCGCCTTGGACTCGTCCGCCGACCGGCAGAGGTGCACCGCCGGGCCGCCCAGCACGGGGCGGTCGCCGCACAGCTCGCCTTCGGAGAGGTCGTGGTCGATGCTGTGCTCGCGGTAGATGTCCGTGGCGTTGCAGGCCATCGGGCTGTCGAGGTAGATCGGCAGGTCGGGGATGACGCCGTCGCACTTGAGCAGCTGCAGCAGGTAGATGAGCTGCTGCGCACGCCCTACCGCGAACGAGGCCATCAGGATCACGCCGCCCCGCTCGATCCCACGGTTCACCACCTCGCCGAGCGAAGCCCTGAGGTCCACGTCGGGGTGGTCGCGGTTGCCGTAGGTGCTCTCGCAGATCAGGTAGTCGCACTCCGGCGGGGGCGTGGGGTCGTGGTAGAGGGGGCCGTCGTAGCGCCCGACGTCGCCGGAGAACAGGATCCGCGTGACCTTGTCGTGCTGGCGGACCTCGACCTCGATCATGTTGGAGCCGAGCAGGTGGCCGGCGTCGTGGAAGCGGGCCCAGACCGGGCCGGCCACGTTGATCCAGTCCTCGCGGTCGCACTCGCGGAGCAGCTTGACGGTCTCGAGCACGTCGCGGCCGTCGTAGAGCGGCAGCGCCGGCTTGTGCTTGCTGAAGCCCTTCTTATTGGCGTAGGCGGCGTCCTGCTCCTGGATCTTGGCCGAGTCGAGCATGATGATCTCGGCCAGCTTGGCGGTGGCCGGCGTGCAGAACACCCGCCGGTTGTAGCCCTCCTTCACCACTCTCGGCAGGTAGCCGCAGTGGTCCAGGTGGGCGTGCGTCAGCAGGATGGCGTCCAGCTCGCCCGCCTTGAAAGGCGTGCCGGCCCAGTTGAGCTCGCGGAGCTTCTTCAGGCCCTGGAACAGCCCGCAGTCGATCAGCACGCTGGCGCCGTCGGCCTCGAGCAGGTACTTGGAGCCGGTGACCGTGTGCGCCGCGCCGTGGAAGGTGAGTCGGATCATAGAGGAGAGGTGAGGAGTGAGGGGTCGGAGATCAGGGCAGCGCGTATTCTACACCTGGGGTCATGCCCCAGGCTACGGTTAGCAAGGCCGCTGGCCATGGCGGTCGTTGGCTGAATGCCAACTTCACCGTAGCCGAGGACTACGCTCTAGGTCGGTTGGCTACCCCCATATCCACCAGCCAACAAGCGCGAACAGCGTTCCGAAGACCAGCTCGAACAGCCAGTAGCGGATCGGGATTGGCGCCTTGCAGTCGTAGCACTTGCCGCGTAGCACCAACCAGCCGATCACCGGCAGGTTGTGGCGCCAGCGGATGGGGTGGTTGCAGACCGGGCAGTGCGAGCCCTTCACGACCACATCCTCGCCCCGTGGCGCGCGGGTGTAGACCACGTTCAGGAAGCTCCCCACGCACGCGCCCACGGCAAAGAACCACAACACCAACGCCACGACCGGCGCGACTTCCAGCCAGGTTGGCACTTCGGTGGTGTTGAGCCAGTCCCACATGGGATTGCGGATTGCAGATTGGGGATTTCGGATTCGCTGCGGTGGGACCGCGAGAAGTCGCCGCGTTTAACTAGCTTCCAACTTCCAGCTTCCAACTAAAACAGCCCAGACAGCGGGCCGCCGTTGGCGGCCATGGCTTCGATCTTCTTGGTTACCTCGGGGTCTTCCTCCAGGACCGGCGCGTGGTGCGGCTTGATCCGTGCGTCGATCACCAGCGGGCCGTGGCAGCCCCAGTGCTTCTGGCGGGTGAACGCGTCGACGCCGTACAGGTCGGCGGCGGGGTTCGCCCGCGTGAACGCAGCCCACAGAAAGTTATCAATCGAAGATTCGCCGCTGGCGGACGCAACAAATCCGGGGTCGTCGCACACAACGATCAACCGGAACTTGCGGAGCGGGCTGCCGACAGGGATCGCATCGCACAGCCGCTGGACGTCCGCGGCGGCCCGGGCGGCGGACTCGCTGAGGCCCTGCTGTTCCACGCCAGCGCCGGCGGCCGGGTCGCGGCGGCTGGCGTCGTAGTCGAAGGTGGGCGCGGGCAGCTGGGGGCCGCGGACGGCGACCACACCGGGCAGCACCACCTGCGGGTCGGAGAAACCCTCGGGCAGGTCGACGTGGCCGTCGACGCTTGTGGCAAGGTCGAACTTCGGTGGGCCGGCGGCGGCGATGACCACCTTGCTGCCGGCGTTGAGCCCGTCGCCCGAGTAGTCGAGCGTGTCGATGGTGGTCTGCGTGTGGAAGTGCAGGTCGCGCGTCCAGTCGGCCCGCTGCAGCACGTGCGCGAAGAAGTCGGCGATGTGGTGCAGGTTGAGGTTCGGCGCGTCGGCCCGGTTGATGATCATCAGGAACTTGGCCAGCGACAGCTGCCCCTGCCCCAAGATGGCGCACGCCTGGGTGAGCAGCTCCTGCGGGCGGTGCTCTTTCATGAACGGCATGTAGCGCTCGCTGCCGATCGCCAGCAGCAGCGGGTGCACGCCCGCCGCGTCGACCGCGTGCACGCCGTGTACGCCCGGCAGCACGGTCGGGATCACAGGACCGGTGAGGTCGTGGATCAGCTGCCCGAAGGCCGTGTCCTCCTGCGGCGGGCGGCCCACCACGGTGAACGGCCAGATGGCGTCGGCGCGGTGGAAGACGTGCTCCACCTTGAGCACTGGGAACGGGTGCCTCAGTGAGTAGTAGCCGAGGTGGTCGCCGAAGGGCCCCTCGGGGAGCATCCGGCCGTCGATTACCGTGCCGCAGAGGGCGAAGTCGGTGTCGGCGTGCACCGGCAGCCCGTCGCTCCGGTGCACCATACGGATGCGCCCGCCGCCCAGTGCGCCGGCGAAAGTGAGTTCGCTCATCCCTTCGGGCAGCGGCATCACCGCCGCCAGGTTCATGGCGGGCGTGCCGCCGACGAACACGTTGACGCGGAATGGATTTCCCATCCGCATCGCGGCGGCCTGGTGCACGCCGATCGATCTATGCAACTGGTAGTGCAGCCCGATCTGTTTGTCCTGCTCGTACTCGTTGCCGGAGAGCTGGATACGGTACATACCAAGGTTCGACCGCTTCACACCGGGTGCGGCGGGGTCCTCGGTGTAGACCTGCGGCAGAGTGACAAAGGCGCCGCCGTCGCGGGGCCAGCTGACCAACTGGGGGAGCTGGCTGACGGTGGTCTCGTTCGCCATGACCGGCCCGGTGCGGACCATCCGCGGCAGCATGTGCAGCGCGGAGTACGACGCCTTGGCCGCCGCGAACGGCGAACGCAGCGCGCCGCTGGGGTCGACCTTCAGCCCGATCAGCCGCTGCACCCGCTCGTAGGCGTCGCGGAACATGAAGCGCGACCGCTCGAGGGTTCCAAACAGGTTGCTGGCCATCGGGAACCGGCAGCCCGGGACGTTGCTGAATAGCAGCGCCGGCCCGCCCGCCGCGTAGACGCGGCGGTGGATGGCGGCGGCCTCCAGGTAGGCGCTGACCGGGGCGTCGATGCGCCGCAGGCGGCCGTGCTGCTCGAGGTCGTCGACGCACTGGCGGAGAGATTTGTAGCCCATGGAGAGTTGCTGCTAAGACTGGTTGCGGCGGTTAAAGCTGCTGCGGTGGCCGGTTGCCTACCACTCCAGCTCGCTCGCTGTGCGTTTCTGCTGGTTCTGGCGGACGTCGTGGATCTTGCCGTCCGAGACGCTGATCACGCGGTCGGCCATGTCGGCGATCACCGCGTTGTGGGTGATCACCGCGGTGGTGCTGCCGATCTCCTGGTTGATCTTCTGGATCGCGTCGAGCACCAGCACGCCGGTGTGCACGTCGAGAGCGCCGGTCGGCTCGTCGCACAGCAGCACGTCGGGCCGCTTGGCAACCGCCCGCGCGATGGCCACCCGCTGCTGCTCGCCGCCGGAAAGCTGCGAGGGGAAGTGGTCCATGCGGTCTTCCAGGTCCACCAGCGCTAGCGCCTCGGCCGGGTCGAGCGGGTTGTCGGCGATCTCGGTGATCAGCTGCACGTTCTCCCGCGCGGTGAGGCTCGGTATGAGGTTATAGAACTGGAACACAAACCCGACATGCCGGCGCCGGTAGCGGGTCAGCGCGGCGTCGTCGAAATCGGTCAGCTCGCTGCCGCGGTAGTGCACGCTGCCGGTGGTCGGGGCGTCGAGCCCGCCGAGGATGTTGAGCAGCGTGCTCTTGCCGCTCCCCGAGGGGCCGAGCAGCACGACGAACTCGCCGGCGTAGAGGTCCATCGTCACCCCCCGCAGCGCGTGCACGTCGACCTCGCCCATGTGGTAGACCTTCGTCACGTCGCGGGCGGCGAAGACAAACTCACGCTCGGGCGCGGCGGGCGGTTCGGGTTGCTGGGCGGGGGGCATGTGGGTCTGCGGGTGTCGAACAACAGCGCCGCGGCTTGCGTAGCTTCACCATAGGCCCCAGCCAGTATGGCGGCTCGGCCGGCCAGCCGAAAGGCGACGCGCCGCCCTTTGCCCCGCGCCGCCCGACCCTCTACAACGACAGCATGCCTGCCCGCCACTCCAAGCTGTCTCGTTTCGCTGTCCCGTTGGTGCTGCTGGCCGGCCTGCTAGCGCCGGCGCCCTGCTCCGCCGGAGGCGGCCCTGAGAACGTGCTGCTGGTGGTGAACCAGAACAGCGAAGACTCGCTGACGGTCGCCAACTACTACACCCGGCTGCGCAACATCCCGCCGCAGAACGTGCTGTACCTGGACTGGGCCGGGTCGGCGGTGCAGATCAACGGCAAAGCGTTCCGCGAGAAGATCCTGCAGCCGGTGATCGACGCGATCGAGGGCCGCCGGCTGGTAGCTCAGATCGACTACGTCGTGTACTCGTGCGACCTGCCGACGCGGGTTAACTTCCAGGACTTCTTCCCCGACGAGAAGTTCCCCAAGCAGATGCGGCCGATCGCGTCGATCACCGGCGCCACCTACCTGTGGCAGTACGTGCTGCAGGAGAGCCCAACCCTGATGGCCATGAACACCAACTGGTACGTGCCCGACGGCACTTCCCAGAACCTGGCCAAGTGCACGGCGCTGGCCAACGCGCCGTCGCAGGGCTTCCGATCGCGGTACGCGTGGCAGCGGGGCGGCAAGCGGACCGACGACCTGACCAAGGGGCCGCGGTACTTCCTGTCGACCGTGCTGGGCGTGACGCAAGCAATGGGCAACAGCGTTGAGGAGATCGCCCGCTGCCTGGTCACCGCCACTTCGGCCGACGCGTCGCGTCCCGATGGCGCGTTCTACTACATGCACAACACCGACGTCCGGTCGCGCGCCCGCGACCAGTGCTTCGCGCCGGTCGCCGCCGTGCTGCGGGACGAGGGCGCCAAGGTGGCCGTTCAAAAGGGGATGCTCCCCACGGGGAAACGGGATGTAGTCGGGCTCACCAGCGGCTTCCGCAAGGCCAACGTGCCGGCCAACCTGTCGGTCCGTCCCGGCGCCATCTGCGACAACCTGACCAGCTTCGGCGGAGTCCTTGAGAAGGACCTCGGGCAGACCACGCTGCCCGAGTTCATCCGGGCCGGCGCGGCGGGCGCCTCGGGGACCGTGACCGAACCGCTCGCCATCCAGGCCAAGTTCCCGCTGGCCACGATCCACCTGCACTACTACCGAGGATGCTCGCTCGCGGAGGCCTACTATCAGTCGGTGGCGGCGCCCTACCAGCTGCTGATCGTCGGCGACCCGCTCTGCCAGCCCTGGGCGGACCCCCCCGAGTGCGGCGCCGGGGACCTGGTGGACGGCAAGGTAGTCAAAGGGCCGCTGACCCTCCGCCCCCGCCTTTCGGGGGCGTCGCAGGAATGCGAGGTCCATATCGACGGCAGGCTCCTCGCCATGATCCGGCGCGGAGGCGAGATGACCATCGACTCCACCAAGCTGCCCGACGGCCGGCACGAGGTGCGGCTGGTCGCCGTTCGAGACGACCCTATCGAGACCCGCGGGTCGACATCCGCCCAGATCTTGGTCGACAACACCGAGGGGGGCGACCTCACGCTCACCAGCTTCCCCGACCAGCGGGCCGCGTCGGACGAAACGCTCCGTCTGCGGGTCGCCGGCGATGTGAAACTCGGTGTGGTTATGCAGAACTCGCGGGTCATCGGGCAGCTTAAAGGCGAGCCTCCCGAGCTGCAGGTGAAGGCCGGCGACCTGGGCAGGGGCCCAGTCCGCCTGCAGGCGGTCGACCCGGTAACATCCAGCCGCTCGGCGCCCATCTGGGTGTGGGTTGAGTAGCCGGCGAACCATCGCTGGCCCCGCCGCGTAGTGCATGCGGACCAGGCTCTACAGCCAGCACAAGCCGTTCGCCCATCAAGCCTTACGCCGCTGCCCCATTCGTTGACACACCCCACGGCGGAGATACGATGAACGGGGAGACCGCCGGCCCCGCGGAGCGATGGGGGCTGTGTCGGCCCTGCTAGGGAGCTAGTTTTCGCCCCCGGGGCATTCGTCCGGCGCCTTTTCTCAGCTCAGGAACATCCAGCCGATCGCCGCGGCGCCACCCCGAATGGCAGCCGCCGTCGCGAGAGCCAACCCACAAGCCATCACCCCGCCAACGCCAGGGCGCCCGACTAGAGTCAGGCCGGCGCCGTTCAAGCGGATCAAACGAGAACGTCATGCAACGCTATCAAGTTAACTACAAGCTGCTTGTTGGGCTGGTCGTTGGGGCCATCGTCGTGGGGGGCGCCCTGTACGGGCTGTTGCTGGTACAGAGCTACCGCGGCGCCGAAAAGCTGCTGGTGATGGCCGAGCAGGAGCGGGCCGAAGGCGACATCGAGGCCGCCGCCTGGAACCTCTACCGCTACACCCAGAAGCGCAAGAACGACGAAGAGCACGCCGTCGAGATGGCGATGACCTTCGCCGAGATCGCTGAGGACGAGGAGACCGAGCCGCAGGACCGCATGAAGGCGCTCGGCATCATGGAGGGCACCGTCCGCAAGTGGCGGAAGAACCCAGAGCTGCGCAAGCGGCTGGTCGACCTGCTGATGACGTTCGGCGCCACCAAGCAGTCGGCGGAGCACCTTGAGATCATGCTCGCCAACGACCCCAAGAACCCGGAGCTGCTGGAGCTGCTGGGGCGCTGCTACCTACAGATGGCCCAGGAGGAAAAAGCGCTTAAGAACTGTAGCCATGCGCTGGGCTACGACCCGCAGAGCAACGAATTCGATCCGGAGAAGGCGGTCGCCGCCGAGCAGGTTGGCCTCTACACCCAGCTCGCCACCGCGTTGATCCGCAGCAACGCCGACCCGGCCAAGGCCGACGAGGTCATGGACTACATGATCGAGATCAACCCGGAGAGCGCCGACGCCTATGTCGCCCGGGCCCGGTACCAGCTGAGCGACGGGGATGAACACAAGCAGGAAGGCATCGACGACCTGGAGAAAGCGCTCGAACTCGACGCCGACAACCTCGACGCGTTGCTGGTCCGCGCCCGGCTCTTCGCCATGGACGAGCAGTACGCCGAGGCCAGGGAGCTGCTAGAACGCGGGCTCGAGTCCCACCCCGAGTCCGGGACCCTGTACATGACCGGCGCGTTTGTCGCGGCCAAGGAAGACGGCTACGACGCGGCGCTGAAATGGTACGAGGACGGCGTCGCGAAGACCACCGGAGGCGAGCAGATCGCGCTGCAGGTCGCCCAGGCCCGCGCTCAGATCAACGCCGGACGGCTCGAAGACGCGCAGAAGCAGATCGACCAACTGGCCGCGCTCCCCAACCTGCAGAAGACAATGCTCGAGTACCTGCGGGCCCGGCTGATGGTCTCGCAGGAGAAGTGGTACCCGGCCGCCGAGGCGCTCGCCAAGATCCGGCCGCTGATGCAGTCCAACGTGGAAATCAGCGAGGAGCTCAACGGGATGCTGGCGCTCTGCTACACCCGCCTGGAGATGTGGCAGGAGGCGATCGACTCCGCCGGCCTGGTGCTGCAGCTCAACCCCACGAGCCGCATCGCCCGGGACCTGCAAGCCAACGCGCAGCGAAAACTTGGCCAGGAGCCTAGCAACCCCAACGCCGGCGACGGCGGCTCGATCAACTCGATGGTCTCCGCAGTGCTCCGCAAGCCGGCCGATGAGCGTAACTGGGACGCCCCCCTCGCCGCCGCGGGCGAGTATGCCGACAAGATGATCGAGTCGGAGATGATGACCCCGGCCGGCAAGAAGCTGCTGCTGGCTGAGATCCTCATGCGGGCCAAGGAGTACAAACGCGCCATCAAGCTGATCCGCGAGGCGATCACGGCGGAACCCGACAATATCAACACTTGGCGGCTCGCCTGCCGCCTGACGGCGGTTGACCCCGACGGCGGCGCCGTCAAAGCGCTCAAGATGCTTGGCGAGGTCGAAGAGAAGTTCGGCGACCAGCCGCTGCTCCGCCTGGACCGGGCCGACCTCTACATGACCCTAAACGACGAGCAGCGCAACGAACGGATGCTCGCGGTCGCGGACGGCATCGAGGACTGGCCTAAGAAAGACCAGGTCATGATCTGGCAGGGCCTGGCCACCCGCTTCGAAGCGCTACGCGCAGCCAGCGAGCTCGAGACGGCCCGCTCACGCGTTGCCGAGTTGGCGCCGGGTGAGCTCTCAAACCTGCTCGATATGTTTATCGCCGCCCGCACCGAAAACGACGACGCCCGCATGGCGGACGTCCAGGGCAAGATCCTCAAAGTGGTCGGCGACCAGCAGGACGCCAACTGGCTCTACACCGAGGCGCACCGGCTGATCTCGCTCTACCAGCGGGGACTTGAGCCCAAGTCTGCCCTGGAGCAGGCCCGGCAGCTTGTTCAGAAGGCCCGTCAGCAGCGTCCCGAGTGGCACATGCTGTACCTGCTGCTGGCCGACCTCGCCGTCGAACAGAACGACCCGCTGCTCGCCCTCGAGAACCTCGACAAGGCGGCGTCGCTTGGCCCTCCGACCGCGCGGTCGCTGCTGCAGCACGTCTCGCTGCTGATGCAGGCGGGTCGCTACGACGACGCCCGCAAACAACTGGACCGCGCCTCGCCGGAGTTCCGTGAGCGCCTGCTGGGCCGGCAGTACGCCGAAGCCCTGCTGAACAGCCGGTACCTGTCCGAGCGTGACAAGCGTTGGGAGGAGTCGATCGAGGCCGCCCAGGCCGCGGCCGAACTGAACCCCGAAAGCGGCGAGTCACAACTCTGGCTGGGCCGGTTCATGATGCGGGCCGCCCGCCACAACCGCCTGGCCGAATCGACCCGCGAGGCCGCCAAGCAGGCCAGCGGCGAGGCCTTCCGCAAGGCCGTAGAGCTGATGCCCAAGTCGGAAGAGGCCTGGCTGGCCTACATCGGCTACCTGTCGACCACCGACCAATCCGAGACCGCCCAAGAGGCAGTCCGAGAGCTGCAGCTCGCCCTGGACGAGGACGTCGTGCCGATGGTTTTGGCCCCGGGCTACGAGCTGCAGAGCCGCTGGTTTGACGCCGAGAACGTCTACAAACGCGCGCTCGAGACCAACCCCAACAACCTCAAAATCATGCAGCGGCTGGCGGCGTTCTACCTCGGCAACGGCTACCCACAGCCCGACAAGCTCGAAAAGGCCACGCCGCTGGTCAACGCCCTGATCAAGAAGGGCGAGGAAGAGAGCCAGCTTGCCAGCTCCGCCGAGGTGATGTGGGCCCGCCGCACCGCCGCGAAGATCCTGGCCCAGTCCGGCGACTACCAGAAGGCGCTGGACGCCGAACGGCTGCTGCGGTCCAACCTGGTCAACGGCCAGCTCACCAGCCAGGACAAGCTGACGATGGCCAAGATCCTCGCCACCCGCCCCGAACCGGCCTCGAAGCTCAAGGCCATCGCGCTCTACGAGAACATCCTCGAGACCCGCGACCTGGCGCCGCTCGACCAGCTGACCCTGGGGCAGCTCTACTTCGCCACCAACAACTGGGAGAACTGTGAGCGGGTGATGACCGAGGTCACCAGCCGCAACCGCGACTTTGTCGCCGCCCGCGACGCCTACATCCGCATGTTGCTGGTGCACGACGCGCCCGGCGACCTCAAGACCGCGGCCAACCAGCTACGGAACCTGCAGCGGGTGGCGCCCACCGAGCCCAGCACGCTTGAGCTCCTGGTGCGCATCTCCAGCAAGATGGGGCGTAAGCAGGAGGTTGGCCCCGTGCTGCAGAAGCTGCTGAAGCGGCCAGAGAACGCCCGCAACCCGCAGGTGATCGTCCGCATCGCCAAGCTCCTGGCCGACCTCGACAACCTTGAGACCGCCGAGAAGCTGTTCCAGTTTGCGTCCCAGATGGCGCCCGCCGCGAACCTGGAGTACGCCGACTTCCTGGGCCGCCACCAGAGCCTGGACGCCGCGCTCGACCTGCTCGACAACGCCCGCACCGAGAAAGAAGAGCTGGAGGTCCCGGCCATTCAGTACGCGTCGGCCCTGCTGAAGTTCCAGGGCGACGAGGCCAGCGAGGAACAGTTCGACCGCGTCTACGGGTGGCTCGAGCGGTCGCTCCGCGAGGACCCCGAGTCGATCCGCCTGCTGATGCAGAAGGCCGAACTGCTGGACACGCACCGGCAGTACGAGGAGTCCGCCGACGTCTACCGGGCGTTGCTCAACCGCCAGGACGTGAAGGGCTTTGACCGGGCCATCGTGCTGAACAACCTGGCCTACCAGCTCGCCATGACCACCGATGACCAGAACATCATGGAGACCGCCATGGGCTACGTCGCCGAGGCGGCGGACATCCTGGGGCCGAGGTCCGACATCCTCGACACGCGGGCGGTCGTGCACATGTCGATGGGCCACGCCGACGAGGCCGTGGCCGATATGGAGCTGGCCGTGACCGACGGGCCAACCGCGTCGAAGTACTTCCACAAGTCCCGGGCGCACCTGCTGGCCGGTCAGACGGAAAAGGCGGTCGCGGCCTGGAACACTGCGGTCGACATGGGTCTGGACCCCAAGGACATCGACCTGGTCGAACGGGAGGCCTACGACAAGGTCGAGAGCCAGATCAACCGGCTGAAGTCGTCCAGCGGGGCCGACCGCCCGGCCGCCTAGCCCGACAAGGCCGGCGCGTCGCCCTGTTTGAGATCGCCCGGCGGTCGGATTACTATGGCAGGGCAGCCGCGCGCCGCGCGGCGACCCCTGCCACCACCCACCGACCCGTACTATGGCGACCCGCACCCTCTGGCTGATTGCCCTCTCCGCCCTGCTGACGCTGGCCAGCCAGCGGCCGGCCAGCGCGCAAGCCGCGGCGGACGCCTACGCCCAGGGGGTGAACGCGTACTTCAACTCCAGCGCCGCCCGCGCAGAGGCGCTGCTCGACCAGGCGGCCGGCGCGGAAGCGAGGAACCCCCTGGTGTACTATTTCCGCGGGCTTGCCAAGCTCCGCCAGGGGCGGCGTCATGAGGCGACCGAGGACTTCCGCATTGGCGCCATGTTCGAGGCCCAGCGCCCTAGCGGCTCGCTCGGCATCGGCCGGGCGCTGGAGCGTGTCCAAGGCGGGAACCGCCTGCTGCTGGAACAAATCCGCCGCGAGACCCGTGAAGGGTACGAGGCCACCGTGGTCGAGGACCTGGAGGCCCGCTACCAGCCGACCCATGACCGCCGCGCCCAGGCGTTGCGGTCCGAGTTCCGCTTGCCGCTCAGCGCCCTGACGGGCGACTCCCACCCCGACTCGCTTGCGGACCTGGTGGTCGAGCAGGCCAAGTCCCAGGGCGACCCCTTCGCGGATGAGCCGGCGGGTGCCGCCCCGGGGATCGCAATGGACGCCTCAGCACGCGAGCCCACCCCAATCGACATCCCTGAATCCGCCCGCGGGGCTCTGACCGTGCAGGAGCTGGTCGGTGTGTTCGGCGATATTGTCGGCAGCCTGCTGCCGCAAACGCCCACCCCACCCGGCGGTTTCGGCGCTGGGCCGCCTGCCGGCGTCGACCCGTTCGGCGGCCAGCCAGCCGACGCCGACCCCTTCGGCGACTCGATGGGCGAGGGGGACTCGTTTGGAGCTGCTCCGGGCGACTTTGGGGCGGCGCCGGCCGACGGCGACCCGTTCGGGGACCAGCCGGTCCAGCCGGAGGTTGAGGCCACCGACCCGGCGGCAGACCCCTTCGCCGACGACGGCGGTGATCCATTCGGCGATGGGGGCGGCGACCCGTTCGGCTCGGACGCCGAGGACCCGTTCGCAACCGATGGCGAAGACCCGTTCTAGCGTCGGCAATGTGCCCAAGGGGGCGCGGCCACGCCGACGTTCAATCCGCCCGGCCGAATTGCTGGAATCTGGCGGTCCCGCACGCCGATAGCGAGAATCCGGGCCGTTTCGCCGTAAGCCGTTAGCGGTCAATCGGTTAGCTGGCGCCCCACCGCGGGCCGGCCACCGCCGGCAGCACGCCTTTTCCCGTGGCGAGATCCTGCTACAATGCGGGGCTCTCGGCCGATTTAGTGAGCGGCCACCCTCGGCCGCTGCAACGAAACTAGAGTGAAGTCATGCCCAAGCAGAAGACCCACAAAGGGACCAAGAAGCGGTTCCGCCTGTCCGCCAAGGGCAAGGCGCTGCACCGCCAGTCCGGCACCAGCCACCTGGCTGGCCGCATGAGCCAGAAGCGCAAGCGCAACCTCCGCGGCACCACCGTGACCGCCGAGGCCTCTGCCCGCGCTATCCGCGAAGCCCTGGCCGGCAACAGCTACTGATTGGTGGGTGGAGTGTGGTAGGTAGTGCGTGGTGACGATCTTGGATCGCCCCGCCAGCACCACTAACGACACACCAGCTCCCACATACCAACGAACCCAGCTCCTCGGGCGGTAGAACGGCTGTCAGACTGACAGCGGCCTGGAAGCGAGCCAAGCAGAAAGAGTTTTGAAATGCGCACCACCGTTGGCGCCGCACGGCACAAGAAGAAGAAGCGTCAGTTCAAAGAGGCCAAGGGCCGGCGCGGCGGGCGGGGCAAGCTGCTCCGCACCATGAAGGAGACCACGGTCAAGGCGGGAGCCTACAGCTTCCGCGACCGCAAGGCCCGCGCCCGCGAGTTCCGCAAGCTGTGGATCATCCGCATCAACGCCGCCTGCCGGGCGGAGGGCCTGCGCTACAGCGAGTTCATCCACGGCCTGAAGCAGGCCGGCATCGAGATGGACCGCAAGACGCTCAGCCAGCTGGCCATCGACGACCCGGCCGCGTTCACCGCGGTCTGCACGAAGGTCAAAGAGGTCCTGGCGGCCTAGGCGCAGCTCAGCACCCTGGACGCCACTGCCGGCTTGCCAGGCAGTGCGAAGTGAGTACCAGGCGCCCACTGCGGGACGAGCCCGCGGCGCCACCCTACGCCCACCGTCGTCGCAACCGTGGCCCTCTCTGACTTCATCGCCGAGCTCGAGTCGCTCGCCTCGGACGCGCAATCCGCGTTCGACGCGGCCGCCGACCCCGATGCGCTCGAGGTCGCCCGGGTCGAGTTCCTCGGCGCCAAGGCGGGCCGGCTGAAGGCCGTGCAGAAGGGGATGGGCAAGGTCGACAAGGCCGACAAGCCCGCCGCAGGTCAGAAGCTCAACGCGGTCAAGCAGTCCATCGAGTCGGCGTTCGAGGCTTCGACGAAGCGGCTCGCCTGTGGCGAGTCCGGCGGCGCGACCGAAGCCTTCGACCCTACCGTGCCCGGACGCCCCTTCCGGCTGGGCCATCTGCACCCGATCACGCAGACGATCGAGCGGATGAAGGAGATTATGGGCCGGCTCGGCTTCACCGCGGTCGAGGGCCCGGAGATCGAAGACGACTGGCACAACTTCGAGGCGCTCAACATCCCGCTGAGCCATCCGGCGCGGGACCCGCTGGACAACTTCTATCTCGGCGTTGCTGAGAATGGGTCAGAGGTTGGGGGTCAGGGGTCAGGAACGACCAGGGCCGCGCACGGCCCGGACGGCAAGCCCTTGCTGCTCCGCAGCCAGACTTCCACGGTGCAGATCCGCGTGATGGAAGACACAGAGCCGCCGGTGCGGATTGTGTCCCTCGGCCGCGTGTACCGGCCCGACACGGCCGACGCGACGCACTACCCGATGTTCCACCAGATCGAGGGCCTGCTGATCGACAAGCAGGTCACGATGGCGGACCTCAAGAGCGTGCTGCGGATGTTCTGCCAGGCGTACTACGGCGAGCAGGAAGACGTGCACGTGCGGTTCCGCACCAGCTTCTTCCCGTTCACCGAGCCGAGCGTCGAGGTCGACATCAACTGGCAGGGCGGCTGGATGGAGATCGGCGGCGCCGGCATGGTCGACCCTAACGTGCTGCGGGCCGTGGGCTACGACCCCGAAGAGGTCAGCGGCTTCGCCTTCGGCATGGGCGTGGAGCGGATCGCCATGCGTCAGCATGGCATCCGCGACATCCGCGACCTCTACGCAAACGACGTGCGTTTCCTGTCGCAGTTCTGACGAGTTTCTAACCGCCAAGGACGCCAAGAACGCCAAGTAGCCGCCAAGCATCTTCTCTCTTGGCGTTCTTCGCGTGCTTGGCGGTTCAATACAAATGATCGTCTCCAAAGAATGGCTCGCCGAGTACGTGGACCTCTCCATGCCGATGGACGAGCTAACCGACCGGCTTACGATCACCGGGCTCAACCTCGAGGGGATTGAGACCGTCGGCGCCGACACGGCCATCGACCTGGAGGTCACCAGTAACCGGCCCGACTGCCTGGGGCACATCGGCGTGGCGCGGGAGGTAGCGGTGATCTTTGGGAAGGAGCTCAAGGTTGCCGCTCCGGACGCCAACGCGACCGGCTCTCCGGTTGAGAAGCTCACCAGCGTCACGATCGAGGCCGACGACCTCTGCCCCCGCTACACGGCCCGGGTGATCAAGGGGGTGAAGATCGGCCCCAGCCCGGACTGGTTGGCCAATCGGCTCCGCTCGCTGGGGATCGCGGTAATCAACAACGTGGTGGACATCACCAACTACGTGATGATGGAGATCGGCCAGCCGCTGCACGCGTTCGACTTCGCGAAGTTGAAGGGGGGCAAGATCGTCGTCCGCCATAGCGAGCAGGGCGAAGCGTTCACCGCCATCGACCACAAGACCTACACGCTGACCGGCGAGGAGGTGGTGATCGCCGACGCCGAGCGGCCGGTCGCCCTGGGCGGCGTGATGGGGGGCTACGACACGGAAGTGACCAACGACACAGTCGACGTGCTGATCGAGGCCGCCGACTTCGACCAGATGGCGGTCCGCGGCGCCGCACGGCGGCACGTTCTCATGAGCCCCTCCAGCTACCGCTTCGAACGCGGCGTGGACCCGGAAGGGATCGACTGGGCCAGCCGCCGCTGCTGCGAGCTGATCCTCGAGCTGGCCGGCGGCGAGCTGTGCGAGGGTGTCATCGACGAGGGGACTCAAGAGGACAACCGCCCCACCATCAAACTCCGCTACGACCAGATCCCCCGCATCCTGGGCATCGAAGTCGAGCGGGACGAGGTGCGGCGGATCCTCACCGACCTCGGCTGCGAGGAGACCCACAACTGCGACCACTGCGTCAAGGCGGTCCCGCCGACCTGGCGGGCGGACCTCACCCGCGAGGCCGACCTGCTGGAAGAGGTCGCGCGGATCCACGGCTACGACCGCATCCCGGAGGACGTCGGCGTGCGGATGGCGCCGTCGCACCGCACGCGGGAGGACGTCGTGCTCGAGCGGGTGCGGCACGCAATGACCGCCGCCGGCTTCGACGAAGCGCTCACCCTCAGCGCCGTGGACGAGAACACTTCCGAGGCGTTCGCCCCCTGGACCACCGAGGCGCCGCTGGCGACCGGCACGCCCGTCCTGCGCCGCGCCAACCGCCTGCGGCAGAGTGTCGTGCCGAGTTTGCTCGAGTGCCGCCGCACCAACGAGACCCAGTCCAACCCCACGATCGAGCTGTTCGAGATCGCCAAGGTCTACCTCCCCAAGCCGGGCGCCCTGCCCGATGAGAAGCGTGTGCTGGCGCTGACCTCCGGCGGCGGCTTCCGCGAGGTGAAGGGCGTCGTGGAGACGCTGCTCGCCCACATCGCGCCGGACCTGGCGTGGAGCGTCGAGTCGACCGGGCACGAGCTGCTCGACGCCGCCCGCAGCTGCCAGCTGATGGTGGAGGGTGAGCAGCTGGGGGTGCTGGGGGAACTCTCGCAGCCGGGCATGGACCGCTTCAACCTCCGCGGCGGATCGACCATCGCGGAGATCGACCTGGCGCCGATTGTCACCGCCGCCCGCTTGGTGCCGACCGCCGGCCCGCTGTCGAGCCACCAACCGGTTTCGCGCGACCTGAACGTCGTGCTGGACGAGTCGGTCCGCTGGGCCGACGTTGAGCGGATCGCCCGCGCCGAGGCCGGCGCGCTGATCGAGTCGATCAGCTTCCAGGACGACTCGTACCGCGACCCGAAGCAGCTCGGCGAGGGGAAGAAGAGCGTGCTATTCAGCATCGTGCTCCGCAAGCCCGACGGCGCGTTCACCAGCGAAGAGGCCGACGCGGTGCGCGACAAGATCGTCGCGCAGCTCGGCAAAGAGCTCGGCGGGAAGCTGCGGGCCTAGCAGCGTTTCTGGCGAGTGCGGCCGGACAGCCACGCATCGTCAAAGACCGCGCGATGCTTGGCTCGCGGGCTACAGGCTGTCTGGGGCGCCTTCATCGACGACAGTCGCCCCACAGGCGTCGCAGCGGTGCTCCGAGTGCAGCAGCTGCCCACAGTAGCCGCAGTAGTGCGTCACCTCCAACCGCGCCCCAGAGATAGCGCCGTCGTAGTCGAGGCCCGCGGTCCTCTTCTGGATCCTCAGTTGCTCGGCGAACGCTCTGAGCACCGCCCACTGACCGAAGCCGAACATCAGCAAGAAGCCGCACGCGACCGGAGATAGCAACGCCAAGGAGATGACCGCCGACACGATCCCGATCGTGAGGTTCCACTTCGCGACCTTGTCGAGTCGCGACTCGACCGACTCTGACTGTGAGAGCTGTCGCTTCTCGACACGGTGGGTGGTTCGCGGCACAGTGGTTCCTTGGATTGGGCGCCTGAAGCGGGGCTACCGCGAGGCGTGGTTGGCGGTCTACTTGGTTTCTTCGTCGTCGGTGGTGATGGTCGGCCCGCACATGTCGCATCTACCTTCTGTGTGCAGCACATTCTTGCACAGGCTGCAGCAGGCGACGCTCGCCCAGGTGGTGCCTGAGATCTTACCCTCGTAGTCCACTCCGGCCAGCTTCTTCTGCAGCCGGAGGTGTTCGGCCACGCAGCGCAGCAGCAGCCATTGGAGGAAAGCGCCGATGAGCATGACAAACGCGACGCCCGAACCTTCGCCTTGGCTCGCCACAAAGATCACGATCGCCGTCAGCGACTGGAGGGTCGCCAGCACGTAGGCGGTGCGGTCGACGAGCGACTCGAGCGAACTTCGTCCCGCAATCACTTGCTTCTGTATCCGTTTCGCGGTGCGAGGCAAGGCTATCGTCCCCATGGTTTGAGTTGGCGTTAGCATCGTAAGTGCGGCGGGTGCGGGGGCCCCGCCACGCTCTATTCGCCGCATTGTACGGGATCTTGCCGGCCAAGGGGTTGCGGCGGCGCAGGGCGCTAATTGGCGTCGGGCCGCGCCCCGCGGTATAAACGACCCACGCCGCAGCGCGTTCATTCTGGCCTCCTCGGTTTCGCACAAAGCACAGGTAGTCGTCGATGACCAACCCAACCCGCGCAATGCTCTTCACAGCCGTGGCCGCCGCCCTGGCGACGCTGCTCGTGCCGCCGGCCGCTGCGCAAGCGCCCGAGGCAACCGAACGAGAGGAGCGGATGCAGTGGTGGCGTGACGGCCGGTTCGGCATGTTCGTCCACTGGGGGCTCTACTCCGGCCTGGCCGGCACGTGGGACGGCAAGCAGGTCGGCGACCGCGGCGGCATGGAGTGGATCCAGCAGCGCGTCCGCGCTGACACGGACGCGTACGCCAAGGCCGCCATCCCGCTGTTCAAGCCGAAGCCAGGATTCGCGACGGAGTGGGCGCGGCTGGCCAAGCAGGCGGGCTGCAGGTACGTGGTGTTCACCACCAAGCACCACGACGGCTTCGCGCTGCACGACTCGGCCGTCAGCGACTACGACGCCGGCTCCACGCTAGGCCGTGACCTGGTCCGCGAGATCGTCGACGCCTGCCGCGCTGAGGGGCTGCGGGTGGGGTTCTACCACTCGGTGATCGACTGGCATCACGACCAGTACGCCTACGCCAACTCGCAGCAGCTGCCCCACCCGCTGAAGGGGAAGCCCTACCCCAACGGCCAGCGCGACCACGCCAAGTACGTCGACTACCTCCACGCGCAGGTCGACGAGCTGATCAGCAACTACGGCCCGGTCGACGTGATGTGGTGGGACTACAGCGCCATCGACTACCAGGGCGAGGAGGCGTGGGACGCGTTCAACCTGATGCGGAAGGTCCGCGCCAAGCAGCCCGGCGTGATCATGAACAACCGCCTGTTCCGGATCCCCGAGGCGGGCTGGGAGAGCATGCAGATGGCGGGCATCTCGGCTCGGCTCGACCCCAAGTACGGCGACTTCATCACGCCTGAGCAGCACGTGCCGGAAGAAGGCATGCCCGGCCTCGACTGGGAGACCTGCATGACCATGAACACCACCTGGGGCTACAACCGGCACGACGACGCGTGGAAGTCGCCGGAGACGCTCGTCCGCAACCTGGTGGACATCGTCAGCAAGGGCGGCAACTACCTGCTGAACATCGGCCCCACCGGCGACGGGTCGGTTCCGCAGGAGAGCGTGGAGTGCATGAAGGCCATCGGCGAGTGGATGGACGACAACAGCCCAGCGATCTACGGCGCCACCCTCAGCGAGATCAAGAACCCCAGCTGGGGCCGGATCACCGCCAGCCGCGACGGCGATGCGATCTTTTTGTGCGTGTTTGATACGCCTGAGGACGGCAAACTCCTGATCGAGGGAGTCCCGGCGGCGTACTCGCAGGGGAAGCTCTTGGGGACCGAAATGGACATCGAATTCGACCGCGACGGCGAAACACTACGGCTGAGACTCCCCGATGGCGCCGGCGACTCGCTTGTCCCGGTGATCCAGCTGACGAAAGGCGATAGGCACGAAGAGTAATGGTGAGCTGCATTGAGTTGCACGACTCTGTCGTCACCGCATGTGAAGTCCTCAACCGGGAATCCCGAATGCACTTCGCCTACGCCGTGCTGCACCGTTCACTAGGTGCTGACGGGATCGACCGCGGCGAAGTCTATTCGCTGAGTCTCGACGTTATTCTGGGGGATGCTTCGATCGTGCGTCCCTTCGCCGCCCTTCCAACGACTCTGTCAGACGGTGTCGCCAGGATTGGTGACACCGTCTACGAGGGCCGCCTGCCCTACCCCTTGGATCAACAACGAGCAATCGTCGATCTAGAGCTTTGGGACGACCGTGGGAATCTCATTCGCATTGTTGCGCAGTCAATTGCTGTGCAAGCAAGATCTGTCGAGGTGTATGTAGAAGATTTACCCGGCGCTGGCTAAGCATCAAGCACCTCCGGGTTCACCACGCACTCGGGCGTCCTGCCTAACAGGAACTCCCTTGCCTGGCGCCCCACCCTCTCGCGGAGCTCGGTAATCGCCTGCGGCGAGCAGAACGCAGAGTGCGGCGTGACGATCACGCGGGGATCATTGTAAGGCGGCCGCGACAGGTCGGGCGGCTCAGGGGTCTGCACGTCGAGCGCCGCGCCGGCCAGTTGTCCCTTGTCGAGCGCAGCGGCCAGGGCTTCGTGGTCGACGATGCCGCCGCGGGCGGTGTTGATCAGGTACGCGGTAGGCTTCATCTGGGCAAAAGTCTCCGCGTTCATCAGTTGGTGCGTCTCGTCGCTCAGCGGGCAGTTGAGGCTGACGTAGTCGCTCTCGGCCAGGAGCTCGTCGAGCGGCTTCCACGTGACGCCCGGCGGGACCTGCTGCGAGCGGTTCGTGCCAATCACCTGCATGCCGATGGCCTGGGCCAGTTCCGCGAGGATCGTGCCGGTGGCGCCGAGACCAATGATCCCCAGCGTCTGCCCCTTGAGTCGGTAGATGGGCTGGGCGGCGACCAGGTCGTACACGCCGGACTTGGTCGCGTGGTGGCAGACCGACAGCTTGCGGCCCAGGTCCATGACCATCGCCAGCGCGTGCTCGGCCACCTCGCGGACGCAGTAGTCCGGCACGTTGGTGACCAGGATGCCCTTCCCGGTGGCGTGCTCAACATCGATGTTGTCCAGGCCAATCCCGGTCCGAGCGATGTGCCGGCAATTGGGCGCGGCGTCGATCACCCGCGCGGTGGTGGGCGCCCAGCAGGTGACGATCAGCACCGGGTTGAGCTCGGCCGCCTGCGCAATGAGGGTCTCCTCTTTGTTGTCGGGAGAGAGGACGAGCTCGCAGTCGGCCTCGGCGAGCGCGGCGCGCTCGATATCGGGGTCGGACCAGGGGAAGTCGGTGTAGAGGGCTTTGTGCTTGGGCATCGGCAGTGAACTTGTGGGTGTAGCGTACCCGTCAACTCTGCGGGCCAGCCTATCGACTGTCAGCCCCCGGCAGAGCCGGGGGCTACGGGCGGTGCTGTTGGCGGGCGGTGCTAGTGGTACATCGCTTCGATCTCGCGGCGGAAGCTTTGCTCGATGCCGCTCCGGCGGAGGCTCAGCTTGGCGGTCAGCTCGCCGCGTTCGATGCTAAACCCGCGCGGGATGAGCGTAAACCGCTCGATCTGCTCGTGCTGCGGCAGACCGGTGAGCTGCTCCGCGATCTCGCGCGCAAACACCTCGCGGATGTGCGTGTGCCGCAGGGCCTGCCGGCGGGAGAACACCCACAGCCGCCGCTGGCGGATCTCGCCGCGGACGCGGTCCGGGTTGGGCACGATCAACGCCGACAGGTGCTTGCGACCATCGCCCACGACGCACGCCTGCTCGACCCAAGGCGACGCGCACAGAAGCGACTCGAGCCGCGAGGGCGACGCGTTGCGGCCGGTCGAGAGGACGAGCGCCTCCTTCTTCCTGCCGGTGACAGTCAGGCGGCCCTGCTCGTCCAACTCGCCGAGGTCGCCCGTGTGGAGCCAGCCGTCCCGCAGCACGCGGCGGGTGGCCTCGTCGTTGTTCCAGTAGCCGAGCATCACGTTCGGGCCGCGGACCAGCAGCTCGCCATCGTCGGCCACGCGGACCTCGACGCCGGCCAGCGGCGGGCCGACCGTGCCAACCTTGTTGGCGGCCAGGCTGCTGGCGGCGACGACCGGCGCGGCCTCGCTCAGACCGTAGCCGTTCATCAGCGGCGCGCCCTCGTCGGCGAACGCCTGCTGCACGGCCGGCGAGAGCGCGGCGCCGCCACAGAAGCACTGCCGCACCCGCCCGCCCAGCGCCTCGCGGAGCGAGCTCTTGCCGCCGGCCTCGCGGTCCGCCCGCCAGTGGTCGAGCACCTTCTGGTAGAAGTACGGCACCCCGTTGAGCGATGTCGGCTCGACCAGCTTGATGTCGCGCATCAGCGTCTCGCGGCGCTCGGCCAGCGCCAATCGGGAGCCCCGGTAGACCCACGCGTACAGGTCGCACACCCGGGCGTACAGGTGGCTGTGGGGCAGGAATGAGAGCCGCACCTCGCTGCCGTCGCCGCCGACGGCGTCGCTCACGGCGGTGGCGTTGGACGACAGGTTGGCCTGCGTCAGCATGGCGGCCAGGGGCTCGCCGGAGGTGCCCGAGGTCATCGCCAGCGTCGCGACGCGATGCTCCGGCGGCAGCCGCGCGACCCGGACCAGCTCGCCCGACAGCAACCGGCGCCGCTGCCCGCGGTACAGCGGCAACGGGCAGCGGTCGATGATCGACTCGGCCAGCGGCGCGTGCACCACCCCCAGCGACAGCATCGCCAGATCGCGGGCGATCCACCGCGGGCTGTTGGGGCCGCAATGGGCGACGATGTCACCCTCCCCAACCCCCAGTTCTTGCAGCTCGCCGCGGGCCTGGTCGACCGCCTGGTCCAGCTCGGCCCAGGTGCGCCAGCTCAGCTGACCGCCGTCAATGACGCCCAACGCGGGCGCGTCGGGTTTCCGGCGGACGGTGTCGGTGAACAGCCGCGCGATGTCGGGCCGGGGGTCGGCGGCTGACGGGTTGTCTGGCATAGCCCGCATGATCGCCCGCGGCGGGCGGCGTGGCAATCGCCCGTGGCCGCGCCGGGGGCCGCCACAACCGGCCCGAGCGGTGCCGCCGCGCCAGTCCGCACGACGCCACTCGGAAGGTTTTGACCGGGGGTCCATCGCGACCTATATACGAGTGGGCAGTCATCCCGCCGCCGGCCGGGTGCGCCCTCTGTCCCGCTGCTGCACTCCTATTGGAATCCTCCCGGACATGGACCCTGTCCGCCCAACCGACCCGCCTGCGGCGTCTGAGAACGACGCCCCCACGCTCGACGCGCCGTCGCCCGAGGCGCTGCGCGCCATCCGTGCGAAGGCCGAAGCCGCGCTGCAGGGCCAACGGGACCTGAACAGCGAGCTGGAGCAGCGGCTCGAGGCCAGCCTGGCCGAGCTCACCGAGAAGCTGTCCCAGGAATCCGCCGCCGAGCTCGAGCAGCAGTGCAACCAGGAGCGTGAAGAGCTTGCCGCGGAACGGGCCCGGTTCGAGGAGGAGCGCGCCGCCTGGCAAGCCGAGCGCGAGGCCGCACAGGCCGACTTAACGCAGGGTGAAGAGGAAGCGGAGCGGGCCTCCGAGGCGCTCGCCGAACGCGAGGCGGAGGTCGCCCAGCGTCAGCACGACCTGGCGGAACAGCAGTCCGACCTGGAGAAGACCCGGGCGGAGATCGAGTCGCTCCGCGCCAGCGTCGAGAACGGCGCCGACGACGCCCAGCGGCAGCTCGCCGAGAACCACCAGGCGGAGCTCTCCCGCCTGACCGAAAACCACACCGCCGAGGCGGACGAGCTGCGTAGCGAGCTCAAGTCCGCGCGGCATCAGGTCGAGTCGCTGCAGGCCAGTCTGGCCTCCGCCAGCGACGAGGCCGAGCAGCACGAGCAGACCCGCCAGCAGCTCGCCGAGACGCAGCAGCAGCTCGCCGCGGCCCAGGCGGCGCTCGACCAGGCGCCCCCCCAGGAAGACCACTCTCATGAACTCGCGGAGCTGCAGCAGCAGTTCGACCAGGCGGTCGCCGAGCTGAAGCAGCGCCGCGACCACTCCGAGCAGCTTGCTCAGGAGCTGGCCGCCGCGCAGGCGGCGCTGGAGCAGGCGCCCCAGCAGGATCCGTCAGAAGAGGTTGCCGAGCTGCAGCGGCGGTTCGAGTTGGCGGTCGCCGACGCGCAGCAGTACCGGCTGCGGATCGAGGAGCTCGAGCAGGAGCTGGCCGAACGGCCCGCCGCCGACCAGGGCGACAGCGCCGAGGTGGTGCATCTGCGCGAGGAGTGCGACCGGCTGCGGGACCAGATCACGGACCTGGAGAACCGGCCCGCCCTGTCGGGCGACTCAGACGCCGACGTCCAGGAACTGCAGCAGCGGTTCGAGATGGCCGTGGAGGACGTCCGCGAGCTCAAGCGTGAAAACCAGGAGCTGCAGGAAAAACTGGCCTCTGGCGTCGGGTCCGCCGGCGTCGCCGACGAGAACGACTGGGAAGCGCAGAAGCGTCGGCTGCTGGCGAGCCTCGAGGGCGAGGCTTCCGACGAAGCCGAGATCACGCCCGAGCGGGCCGAGGAGCGGGCCACCATCGAGGGCACGATCCAGATCACCGACGAGGTCATCTGCGGCAAGGACGAGGTGATCGCCGACCTGAAGCGGCGGCTGGCCGAAGTCCAGGAGTGCACCAACCAGGAGCTCAGCGAAGAGTTCGCCGACGACGAACGGCTGGAGGCCGAGCGGGCCCGCCTGCGGGGACTGGAAGACAAGCTCAACGAGCAGCTCCGCCAAGCCGAGCTCGAGCTCTCGGTGGGCCGCGCGACGCTGGCCCGCCAGAAGGCCGAGATGGAGCAGAAGCTCATCGACCTCGAGGCGGCCCGACCGGCCGCCCCACCTGCCCAGCCGGGCGCCCGCGACGACGGCCGCCGACAAAGCAACTGGCTGCGTAAGCTGGGCCTGGGCGGCGACGACGAGTAGCCGCCACCCCCGGCGCCCGCTGCCAAATTGGCAGCGATAGCGAGGGCGCCCTGGGTGATTCTTCCCCCGCCGCCAGATTGGCAGCCGGCCCGGCCACAGGCGTTGAACCTAAGTTGCTTTCTGATAGCAACTTACACCTTTCTCTCCGACTGGCGCACGACTTGCGTTCACTGCTGCCGGCCAGGCTGCGCATGGGCAGACCGGCTGCCAATACAAACCCCGCCGCCGCGATCCAGCGGCGGACGCTGTTTCCAAGATCGCCTTCGATCCCACACTACAGGCCTACATTACAGCCAAGTCCACAGGAGGAACCCTCGCAATGGCGACCGCTACCAAGAAGAAGTCCAAGGTCAAGCTGGAACCGATGAACGACCGGGTGGTTGTCGAGCGTGACGAGTCGGAAGACGTCACCGCCGGCGGCATCGTGCTGCCGGATTCTGCCAAGGACAAGGCCAACCGCGGCACGATTGTGGCCGTGGGCCCCGGCAAGGTGCTGGACGACGGCTCGCGTGGCGAGCTGCAGGTCAAGGTCGGCGATCGCGTGCTGTTCACCAGCTACGCGCCCGAGACCATCGAGCTGGGCGACGATGAGTATCTGCTGATGAGCGAGAGCGACATCCTCGCAGTGATCGAGTAGGCGCTGGTTGGAAGGCGCTGGGCGCTGATTCCCAGGGTTTGACCTTCCATTCAAGAACTAGCGCGCAGCGCCCGCCAATCTCCAACCGGCGGCGCCCGGTCGCCTAAGTCCAACACACCAAGCCGCGCACCGCGGCGAACAAACTCAACCCCAGTATCAAGGGAGCCCCCATGGCAAAGATGATTGCTTTCGATCAGGAAGCACGCGACGCGATGCGTCGTGGCGTTCAGAAGCTGGCCAAGGCCGTTAAGGTCACGCTCGGTCCCAAGGGCCGCAACGTGATCCTGCAGAAGTCCTTCGGCTCGCCCACCGTCACGAAGGACGGCGTCTCCGTGGCGAAGGAGATCGAGCTTGAAGACACCTACGAGAACATGGGCGCCCAGATGGTGAAGGAGGTCGCCAGCAAGACCTCGGACATCGCGGGCGACGGCACCACCACGGCCACCGTGCTGGCCGAGGCGATCTTCAACGAGGGCCTGAAGGCCGTCGTGGCCGGCGTGAACCCCGTGCAGATGAAGCAGGGCATCGAGAAGGCCGTCGAGGAGATCACCGCCGAGCTCAAGAAGATGAGCATCAAGGTGAAGAGCTCCGAGGAGATGGCCCAGGTCGGCACGGTCGCGTCGAACGGCGACACCGAGATTGGCCAGATGCTGGCCCAGGCGATGGAGAAGGTCGGCAAGGACGGCGTGATCACCGTCGACGAGGGCAAGAGCCTGGCGACCGAGGTCGAGTGGGTCGAGGGCATGCAGTTCGACCGCGGCTACCTTTCGCCGTACTTCGTGACCGACCAGACGCTCATGGAGTGCGTGCTGGAGGACTGCTACATCCTGGTGTTCGAGAAGAAGATCTCCAGCATCAAGGACCTGGTCCCCTGCCTGGAGGCCGTGGTCAACAGCGGCAAGCCGCTGCTGATCATTGCCGAGGACGTCGACGGCGAGGCCCTGGCCACGCTGGTCATCAACAAGCTGCGGGGCACGTTCAACGTGGCCGCGGTGAAGGCGCCCGGCTTCGGCGACCGCCGCAAGGCCATGTTGGAGGACATCGCGGTCCTGACCGGCGGCCAGGCGATCTTCGAGGACCTCGGCATTAAGCTCGAGAGCGTCGGCCTGGCCGAGCTCGGCCGCGCCAAGAAGGTGATCATCGACAAGGACAACACCACGATCATCGAGGGCGCCGGCAAGAGCGGCGACATCAAGAGCCGCATCGACCAGATCCGCCGCGAGATCGACAACACCTCGAGCGACTACGACCGTGAGAAGCTCGAGGAGCGTCTGGCCAAGCTGTCGGGCGGCGTCGCTAAGGTGAACGTTGGCGCCGCGACCGAGAGCGAGATGAAGGAGAAGAAGGCCCGCGTCGAGGACGCCCTGCACGCCACCCGCGCCGCGGTGGAAGAAGGCATCTTGCCGGGCGGCGGCGTCGCCCTGGTCCGCACGTCGGCCAAGGTGAAGCCGTCGGGCCTGAGCCACGACCAGGAGGTCGGCTACAACATCGTGGTCCGCGCCTCGCGGGCCCCGCTGACCGCCATCGCCAACAACGCCGGCCAGGACGGCGGCATCGTGTGCGAGAAGGTTTCGCAGAGCAAGGGCAACGACGGCTACAACGCCGCGACCGACGAGTACGTCGACATGGTCAAGGCCGGCGTCATCGACCCGGTGAAGGTGACCCGCACCGCGCTGCAGAACGCGGCCAGCGTCGCCACCCTGCTGCTGACGTCCGACGCGCTGATCGCCGACGCCCCGAAGAAGGGCAAGGGCGGCGCCGGCGCCCCCGGCATGGACGACATGTATTGATAACGGGGTGAGGAGCCAGCGTTCGGGGATCATAAATCCCTGAGCAACGCTCCCCGCCAACCGCAACCCGCCCCGCGGTTCCCACTTGCCGCGGCGGATTCGATAGAGCCCCGGTCAGTCGAAAGGCTGGCCGGGGTTTTTCATTGCGCGTACCGCCCGCCGCATCTAGAGCCGCGGTGGACGTTAGCCGGCCAGGAACTCGAGCAAATCGTCCCTGAGCTGACGCTGGTGGGTGACCAGCAGGCCGTGCGGTGCGCCCTCGTACTCCTTGAGCGTGGCGTGGGGGATCCCCGCCGCCGCGGGGCGGCCGCTGCAGTCGATCGGCACGGTCTGGTCCTCGGTCCCATGCACGACAAGCGTCGGCGTGCTGAAGCTCGTCAGCTCGCTCCGGAAGTCGGTGCTGCTGAACGCGACCACGCAATCAATGGTCGCCTTCAGGCCGCCCTGCATCGCCATCGACCGGGTCCATTCCAGGCACTCGTCGCTCACCGCGCGGTTGAGCATGCCCACGCCGTAGAAGTCCTTAAAGAAACCGCCGTAGAAACCGGGGCGGTCCTCCTTGAGCCCCGAGGCGATCTCTTCAAACACCGACTGGGGCACGCCGCTGGGGTTGTCGCCGGTCTTGAGCATGTAGGGCACGATCGACGATACCAGAACGGCTTGCTTAACGCCGGTGCCGCCGTGGCGGCTCATGTACCGCGCGACCTCGCCGCCCCCCATCGAGAACCCCACCAGCGTGGCGTCCTCGGCGCCGGTCGCTTTGAGAACGTCCGCCAGGTCGTCGGACAGGGTGTCGTACTCGTAGCCCGACCACGGCTGTTCCGAGCGGCCAAAGCCACGCCGGTCGTAAGCGATCACGCGGTAGCCGGCGTCGGCCAGGTCGAGCGCGTGAGGGTCCCAGGTGTCGGCGCTGAGTGGCCAGCCGTGGATCAGCACTACGGGCCGGCCGTCGCCCCAAACCTTGGCGTACAGCTTGGTGTTGTCGCGTGTGGGAATCAGCACGGGGACCTCCGTCGGTGGTTGGCAATGCGGCTCTTATGTTTGCGTTTGCAAACCCTATGCCGGCGCCGACGCTGCTGCCGAAGATTCCCACCGTGGTCTGCTGGCGCCGCCTGCTGACAGAAAACTCAGCGGCGCTTCTAACACTATCTCCGACACCGCGTTGAAGGATCATCTGGCCCGGCGGGGCCGACGAATGCGGGGCGTCGTCGCGGCCCGTGCTCTTTCTTAAAGGGCCACAAAGATGTTCAAGAAGCTTTGGAATCCGGAAGCCTGGCGGCTTCCGGATGGAGTCTCTCGAAGCGCGTGAGCTGATGGCCGGCGACATAAGTGTCAATACAAACCGCGACTACGAGTTCTCTGCGGCACTGAGAGCACTGGCTTCATGAGCGTGAAGCCTAAGGGTGCTTCCCACCGAAGGCCGCCCGTCGTCATGCCTTCTCCAGTTCGCTCCCCAGCTTGAGCACGTTATTGCCGTCTTCGACGTGCACGTAGTAGGCCGGGTTCTCCTGTGAGCCGTCGCGGGTGACCTCCTGGCCATCGATCTTGCGGGTGACCCGCTTCTCGAACCGGCTCTGTACCTTCCCGTGCCCGTAGCCGTTCCCCCACTTCCACTTCACGGGATCACCTTCGCTGTAGGAATTGCTCATACCTGCTCTCGCTGGTTCGACCGACTTGTATTGACGGAGCGCTGTTGAGCGGCGGACGCACGGGCGGAGTTCAGGAGCTCACCAGCCCATCGACCCCGGGACGCCCTTGAACGGTCCAACGACATCATCTGTGATCCACCCGCCATAAAAACCGCCCGGCTGCGGGGTGACGAGCTGGTCGTCGACATAGCAGGCGTCCACCCGGCCTGGGTAGAACGCGACGCAGCCTGCAATCGCAGCAAATCGCTGTGACGGGCGTGGATAGCCCCAGGCCGCCCGTTCGGCCACCTGCTGGCCGACCCGAAGGTCGAAGTACTTCGCACCGCCCTTCCACTCGCAGAACGAGCCGCCGCCCGCCGGCGTAAGGTGCTCGGCGAGTTGCGGCGACAGCGGGACATAGAAGACCGGCGGGTGACTGGTCTCGAGCACGCGGTGCGACTCACACGTGTCGACAATCGTCACGCCTGAGAAGACTATCCGGATGCGGCGTCCGCACCGCTCGATCGCCGGCGGACGCGGGTAGTCCCACACCGACTCCTGGCCGGGCCCCGGTTTATCAGGACGAGGGCGCACTCTGCTACTCCTGGTGAGTTTCTAAAGTGCATCAGGCACTAGAAAGACCGTACAGGGATTCGCACCCCGCCGAACTCCACGCCCACAGACGCACCGGGCGGGAGCACCCGCAGCAATGCGCGGCTGCGAAGAAGCGACAACAGCAGCCGCGGCGGAGGCAAACGACGCGACCTAAGCGTCAGCCTCGCGCCGTCTACTACGATCATGACCGGTTGCCCGTCGACGGTGGCCGACAGTTCGCCGGCCGCGGTCAGTTTGGGGCTGCCGACCCGTCGCTCGTGGACACGCTGATGCTGCCGTTGAGCACCCACTCGGCGTGCTTCGCTTCGGGCCCCACGCCCGACGGAACACTGAGGTGCATGTCCGCGAACTGATAGTTGATCTCGGCCTGCCGGCCGGTGAGACGATCGAACAGCCCGACCGCAAGATCCGGCCAGTTGGTGGTGTGCTGGGAGTCGCTCATGGGGACGCCTTTCATGGAAGAACAGGATGTGTGAACTCTGAAGCTACGGAACTCTAGACGCGACTCCCGCTCCGCCAACTGCGGCGACGCCATATTCCAGGACGCCAGCGCGAAAGCGGCCTCGGCACACGTTGCTTTGCAAGAAGCGTGTGTTCCGCAACCCGTCCAGACCGCGTAGGATTCCCGCAGCGGCGACGCTCATCACTAGTCTCATACCCCGCGGGCAGATCGCGATCGATGTCCGATGTTGCTGTCAATTTCCGCCACGCTCGGAGCAGGCGGCGTGGGGTGTCGCTGGTCGAGATGCTGGTGGTTGTCGCCATAATCGGGATGCTGGCTGCGTTGCTGCTGCCGGCGATCCAGGCCAGCCGCGAAGCGTCACGCCGCGGGCAGTGCCAGAACAACCTGCGGCAGATCGGCCTCGCCATCCAGGTCTACAACGACCACCACGGCCACTACCCTTCGGCCCGCGATCAGACCGGCGTGTACGGCGCGTCGTGGGCGTTTGAGCTGCTGCCCTACTTGGAGCAGCAGGCGCAGCACGACAGCTTCCTGCCCACCGTGCGCGTGGACGACGACCGCAACGCCGCGGCGATGCGGACACCGGTCGCCCTGTACTTCTGCCCAACGCGGCGGCCACCGGCTGCCGACCGCGACTTCGACAACGGCGGCTCGCCCCCGCGGGTGCGCGGCGTCGCGGCGGGCGGTGACTACGCCGCTAACGCGGGCCTGCACCACAACTACAAGACGCCGCCCGAGCTGGGAGGCCCCGACCACCCGCTGGCGATGTCGATCACCGCCGGCCCGATCTACACCAAGTCGCGCGTCACGGACCGCCACGTCACCGACGGGCTCTCTAAGACGTTCGCCGTGGGTGAGCGGCACACCCCGATGGAGGACGTGGCCGCCGGCGAGCCCGAGGTCCGTGACCTGCGGCTCGGCGACACCGCCTACTTCGCCGCGGACACGGCGGCCGCCATTCTTGGCGGGTCCCGCTGGGGCCTAGCAACGGGACCCCGGGACGCCAACGTGTTCAAGTTCGGCAGCGCCCACGCCGGGGTCACCTTCTTTGTGTTCCTCGACTGCCACACCGTAGCCGTGCCCAGCGACGTCGACCTAGCCGTGCTGCAGGAGGGGTCGGTCATCGGCGACGGCGGGCAGGTCTCGACGGCCGAGTACCCCTGGTAGCCCAGGCGCGGACGCCCGCTGCGCGTATCGAAGAACCAGATGCGCGACTTCGCGTGGAACATCTCCGAAGGGACGATTAACTTGAATACTGCTGCGGAGCCCCGATGTGGCGCTGCAGCGTCTCCTCTTCTTAGGCGGGCTGACGACTACGCCACAGGTGTTCACCACTGTTTTTTGATGGAGCGTCTCATGAGATCGACATCGCTGTTGTGCCTCGCAGTTGGCTGCGCGGCTCTCGCCGCCACCTCTGCCCAGGCGGCCTTCCTAATCGAGATCGATACCGACGGCGCCGACGACGGCGTGCTGACGTACAACTCACACTTCACCTTCGGGGGCGACACCATGACCGCATCGCAGTCCTCGGCGAGTTCGGCTTTCGGGCTGACCGGCGGCGACAGCATCTTCGGCGGCGACGGCGTCAACGACCCCGACACCTACGTCTACCGCTACGACCCGACGACGGACGCCGACAACCTTAACACGGCCGGCCAGGCGCTCGGCGTCAGGCTGGACGGCACGCCCGTGGCCGGGTCGGGGAATGTCGGCGGCGCGGCCGGCCCCTACCGCGTCTACGCCGCGTGGCCATTCACCACCAACGTCAATGCTGCGGGCGTCACCTACACCGCGGTTTCTGGGGCGAACAGCTTCTCGGTGCTGGTCGATCAGAACGACCCCGCGATTCAGGGCGGCTGGGTCTACCTCGGTGACATCGACTACGACGGCTCCAGCGGGATCATCCTGACCCAAGAGGCGGAGGTTAACAGCTTCGTCTCGATGCGGTCGGCGGCCGTGATGTTCGAGCCGGTCCCCGAACCCGCCGCGGTCCTGCTGACCTCGCTGGCGGCCGCGGCCGCACTGGCGCGTCGGCGTCAACGCTAGACACGCGCGAGCTTGGGCGCGTTCCGCCCGGGCTGGCTCCTCCCGCCGGCCCGGGCTCTTTCATGCGCGCTACTCGGCGCGGAAGACCCGCGCCGCGTCGCCACTCTCGTACTTCAGCAGCACCACGCCCCAGCAGCCGAACTGGAGCCGGTCGGACAGGGAAAGTGTCCGACGCACCGTGCGGAAGCCGAGCGGCTCACAGAACCGCCGCCACCCTCGCCGCCGCGCCACCTCCATGAAGAGCGTCCCACGCTCAGCGGTTTCCAGTCGTTCGATAGCGCCAGCCACGAGACGCCGCCCGACGCCCCGGCCGCGGTGGCTGGGCTCGACGCAGAGCGAGTGGATGAAGAGCGCTCCTTCCGGCGCGCCGATCAACGCCCGGTTCCAGTCGCCGAGCAGCGTAAAGTAGACGCCGAGCTCGTGATTGGTAAACCGTTCTTCGATGGCGTCCCAATCATGCCGGACCTCCTGCCACGCATCGGGGCCCAGGGCGACCGAGACCGAAGCCGCACCGACGAGTCGCCCCTCGTCGTAGGCGCCCACCGCTAGCCGCGGTTCGCGCGGGGGATCGACGACTTCGGAGATCTCGAAGAAGTTGGGGAGCCGCTCCTGCAGGTAAGCGGTGAACACATCCGGGATGCGGTTAGAGAGTTCCTGCGCCGCGGCCACCTCACCGTCAAAGAGGGTTCGGATATCGATGCTGCTTGTGCCCACTGCCCGGCCCCGTTTACCTGCGTCGCCCCCATCTAGGCCCGCTTGGCCCATTCTCGCACACGCGGCAGGTTGCGGTACAGGATCCACGTGTAGACACGCCTGGGCAGCAGCCCGCGGAGCCAGGCGAATGCGACCGCGTCGGCGCTGCCGTACACACGCAGTGGCGGGGAGCGCGAGCGGAGCACGGCGGCCACCTTGCGCGCGACCGAATCGGGCGTGGCGAGCGCGCGATTCATGGCCTTGCCGATGAACGCCTCCATGTGGAAGTAGTGCTCATGGTAGGGGTCCGCGCAGTCGCCGGACGCGCGGGCGCTCATAATTGTGTACGGCACCTTCTCGAACGCGTCGGAACGCATGAACCCGGGCTGGATCAGCGTGACCGATACATTCCACGGCTTAAGTTCGTAGTAGAGCGCCTCGCTGGCGCCCTCCAGAGCGAACTTCGATGCCGAGTAGACGGACATCGTCGGCATGGCCATCATGCCGCCCACCGATGAGATATTGACGATCTTGCCGCGACGTTTCGCCCGCATCCCCGGCAGGACCGCCCTGGCCAGCTCGATGGGAGAGCGGAAGTTGATGTTCATCTGGTGCAGCCGTTCCGGCTCGGTCACGTGCTCGACGCACGAACGGTACGCGACGCCCGCGTTGTTGATCAGCACGTCGACGCCGCCCAGGCGCCGGTTGATCTCGTCGACAACCGCCAGCCGCTGGTCCGCGTCGGTAACGTCGAGCGCGCGGATCCAAACGCCCTCCTCTTCCGATACCCCGTTCTCCGCGAACCGCGGCAGCGACGACTCGCGCGCGGTGAGCACGAGCCTGTAGCCCCGCTCGTGGCGTTCGCTCAGCAGGCGGCGGGCGATAGCAAGGCCCAGGCCGACCGACGCGCCGGTGACAAGCACGACCTGCTCCTCCGGCTGACGCGGCTTGCGGGGCGCAATCATCGCGAGATCCTCGCGTCTGCGTCGTTCGCCCGGCGTGGGACGCCGGCGTCGACACAGGGGGACTCGCCTGCTGGTTAGGAACCGACGCCTCTCGCCTTGCGGTGGGCACTGAGCAACCACCCGCAAGCCAACCGGGGTCCTATGCTATCGTCAAAGAGCTCTGCGCCAAAGCCTGCGGCCAAGTCCGCCGACTTTTCGCCGGTTTGCAGCTACGCGCACGAGACGGTTGCTGGTCGCCCTTGACGCCGCGGGCCCCATTCCGACAATGGCTTTCCAGTCGGACTGACCCGCTTTTTCTTTGCCCAGGACCCGCTCACGCCGCGACCCCCTGCGTGACATTCTCGCCCGCCGCCTGATTCTCTGGCGCGGCATCCCTGAGGCCTGCTCCCTACCGCAAGGACGTTTATGAGACCCCGCTGCGCGCTGTTTGCCGTCTTGATGCTGTTTGTGCTCTCCGCCGACTCCGCCCGTGCGGTGGTGATCGAGTGGACGCTTGGCCGCTTGTCCGCGTATCTGCAAGACGGCAGCAACCTGGCGCCGGCGGCGCCGTCATTCCACGAGGTCTTTGCCCAGTTCGCTTCGGACGACCCGTTCGAGTTCAGCGGGGTGGTGCTCGAGCACCCCACGGGCCCCGATGCCCCGCTCGACGCGATGCCGGGCGGCACGCGATGGGACATCAGCAGCGGGTACTTCTCTACCTCTCAGCTAGAAACCGCGTGGCCCGCGGGCGACTACACCCTCGCGGCGAATTCCGGTTCGAGCACGATCCGGGAGTCCGTTGCCCTGCGCTCGCACGATGTTGACTCGGTCCCCTACTTCACCGGCTCGGTGTACGAAGTCCTCAGCGGCCTCAACCCGTCGCGGCCCGTGACGCTGGAATGGAATGCGCCCGGCGCGGAGGTCGACCGCGTTACCGTGCATATCGCCAGCCTGTCGGGCGGGCAGGCGCCGATCGCCGTCGACGCTACCGGCCAGACCAGCCTGCCGCTGCCGGCAGGGACGCTGGCGCCGAACACGGTCTATTCGCTCTCGATCGAATTCTCGTCTGAGCAGGCCGACCAACCCGACGCATTCTCCTCCGGCGAAGGCAAGTCGGTCGTGAAGAATATCACGGAGATCGCGTTCACCACCGGCGAGGTTCCCGAGCCGAGCGGCCTGGTGGCGGGCGCGCTGCTGGCCGTTGGATTGTCGGCACGCCGCCGCCGCGCCGCCTAGAAGGCGGCTTCAGTCTCCTCGCCCGCCATGGTCGACATCGCTCGGAGCACGTGGGCGTCGGCCTGCTCGCGCACCACCTGCACCGCGGCGTCACCCATTAGCACGTGGCAGAAGTCGCCGTGCAGGCTGCCCGCGGAGGAGTGTGTGCCGAGCTGACCGACGCGCCGCTGGTCGCCGACCGCGGGCCAGTCCCAGCTGTTTACGCCGTGGGCGTCAAGCGCGACGCCCTGCATCACCCACCCGCGGTACGCCCATGCAGGCGCCGAGCCGTTGAACACGTCGAACAGCGTCTCGGCCATGGCGGCGGTGTGCGACAGCCCATCCCGAACACGCCGGTAGGAGGTGTCGCTGTTCTCGCCGAACATCCGCCGCTCCGACACCGGAGACAGGCGCCAGTGGTCGCAGATTGGGTCGCTCGCGACGACAAAGTCGTAGTTGGTCTTCACGCTCCGGTAGCGGCTGTCCCCCGCTCCGTACAAGCCTCCGGACGGCAGCAGGGGATCGCCGCTGTCGTCCGGGCACCGCAGCAGGCCGATCGCCTGCGCCGCCACCGCGGCATTGCCGCTCACAACAGCGTTCCCGAGCAGCGGCGCCAACGCGGTTGTGGGCGAGCAGCAGCCGTTGTTCCCTTGCACTATCTGTGCTGCGGCCGCGGCGAAGTCGAACCGGTCGTAGAGCGCGGCCTCTTCTAGGTACGGCAGCAGGTGCACCAGACCGTTGTAGTTCCGGACGTGCGTTACCCGCCGCTGTTCTGGGAACCGGCACCAGCCGTAATCCTCGCCCGCGGGTGGCAGGCGGAGGTGGTCGGCGTGGTGGCCGTGCAGCGCCAGGCCGAGTTGCTTGAGGTTGTTCGCGCAGTGGGTCCGCCGCGCCGCGCCCCGCGCCGACTGAACCGCCGGCAGCAACACCGCGATCAGCACGCCGATCACGGCGATCACCACCAGCAACTCGACGATCGTAAACGCCCGTCGGACCTGGGGCGGCGGAGCAGCAGACACAGTGCGGATCTCCTGGGTGCGATAACCGGGACTCCCGGCTGCCTCCAGTATAGGTTGCGGCCGGCAGCACCAGACTGCCGCTCCGCATATTCAGCGCAACCGCACCTGCCCAAGGTCAATCGGCCGCTGCCGGCGGGTCCTCGACCGGGATCTGGATCTTCCCCAGGTGCACCAGCCGGGCCACCGCCCAGCAGCCCAGCGCCCAGGCGCCGCCGGCGGCCCAGCCGGCCAGCACGTCGGTCGGCCAGTGCACGCCCAAGTAGACGCGGCTGGCGCCGATGGCGATCGTCAGGCCAATCGCCACGGCCAGCAAGAAGAACTTGAGCGCCCGAGGGCGGACCAGCTCAGCGAGCACCGCGCCCAGGCTCAGGTAGGCGCAGGCCGCGACCATCGCGTGCCCGCTGGGGAAGCTGCGGGTGTAGACGTACGAGCCGTGGGGGGTGAGGTTGGGGCGGGGGCGATCAAACAAGGCCTTCATGCCGTAACTAAGCAGGAAGCCCCCGACCAACGCCGCCAACAGCAGCACCGCCTGCTGACGCTTGTCGAGCACCCACAGGAACACCACCGCGATCACCGCCGTGAGCGTCACCACGGCCACGCCGCCCAGGGCGGTGATGTCGCGGACCATTTCTTCAAACCACTTGGGCCCCACCGGGTCGGAGAGGTCATCGGCGTTGCGGAGCGCGAGCACGAGCCGCTTGTCCATCTCGTGGGATTCGCCCTCGACTACCTCGTCGGCGATCTCGCAGAACGCCCACACCCCGGCCGATGCGAGCACCAAAGCGCCGATCAAGAACGGTTCACTCAACAACGTTTGGGGGAGCTGCTTCAGGTTCACAATATCTGCCTGGGAAACGTTCTTTGAGCGGTGCGCCAGCGGTCAGCCCGCCGGCGTGGCCTGCCCACCGCAAGTCTTACGCCGGCCGGGACGTATCCCACCGGCGGCGGGCGGCGTAGTATTGTACAGCAGCGGACCAATCGCGGATCGACCCTCAGGAGGAACGTCATGAAGGATGTCGCGGAGTATCGTGACCTGAGCGGCGCCGGCTTGTCCATCGGCGGTTACCTGCTGGAACGCCTGCAGGACCACGGGGTGGGGCACGTGTTCGGCATCCCCGGCGACTACGTGCTGTCGTTCTACACGATGCTGGAGGAGAGCCCGATCGAGGCGGTCGGCTGCACACGCGAGGACTGCGCCGGCTTCGCCGCCGACGCGTACGCCCGGGTGCACGGCATGGGCGCGTTGTGCGTCACCTACTGTGTGGGCGGGCTGAGCGTGTGCAACTCGGTGGCCGGCGCGTACGCCGAGAAGTCGCCGGTGGTGATGATCACCGGCTCGCCCGGCCTCCGCGAGCGGATCCACAACCCGCTGCTGCACCACATGGTCCGCAACTGGCGCACGCAGTACGACGTGTTCGAGAAGCTGTGCGTGGCGGGCGCCGAGCTGTCCGACCCGCTGACCGCGTTCCGTGAGATCGACCGCGTGCTGGCCACGTGCAAGCGGTTCAGCCGGCCGGTCTACCTCGAGATCCCGCGCGACATGGTGCACGTGGTGCCGAACGCGGGGCCGCGGTTCGAGCTCCCCAAGGTGCAGAGCGACCCCGAGGCCCTCGAAGAGGCCGCCGAGGAGACCGCCGCCCGCATCCGCGCCGCCAGGCAGCCGGTGCTGCTGTTGGGCGTGGAGGTTCACCGCTTCGGCCTGCAAGACCTGGCGCTCCGGCTCGCCGAGTCGGCCGGCATCCCTATCGCCGCCACCATGCTCGGCAAGGGCGTCGTCCCGGAGACGCACCCGCTCTACATGGGCCTGTACGAGGGCGCGCTGGGCCGCGCGGAGGTGACCAAGTACGTCGAGGGCAGCGACTGTGTGCTGATGCTCGGCACCTTCATGACCGACATCAACCTGGGCATCTACACGGCCAACCTCAGCCTGGGCGACTGCATCTACGCCACCAGCGAAGAGCTGCGTGTGCGCCGCCACCACTACCACGGCGTCCGCCTCGAGGACTTCCTCAAGCGGCTGGTCGACAAGGCGCCCCGCCCCACGCAGTCGCCCCCGCCGGCGCCGACCGAGTCGTCCCAGCGCGAGTTCACCCTGCAGCCGGACGAGGCGTTATCCGTTACGCGGCTGATCGAGCGCCTGGACGAGCAGCTGTCGGGCGACACGGTCGTGATCGCCGACATCGGCGACTCGCTGTTCGCGTCGACCGAGCTCACCACCCACGGCAGCACCGAGTTCATCAGCCCGGCCTACTACACGTCGATGGGGTTCGCCACGCCGGCCACGCTGGGCGCGTGCGTCGCTCGGCCGGAAGCGCGGGTGGTGGCCCTGGTGGGCGACGGCGCCTTCCAGATGACCGGTATGGAGTTCAGCAGCCTCGCCCGGCGGGGCGCCAAGGCGGTGGTCATTGTGATGGACAACGGCGGCTACCACACCGAGCGGCTGCTGCACCCGGGCGACTACCGCTTCAACAGCATCCAGCCTTGGGCGTTCTCACAGATCCCGGAGTTGGTGGGCGGCGGCAAGGGGTACGAGGTCCGCACCGAGGGCGAGTTCGACGCCGCGCTCCGCGCCGCATGGGCCGACGACTCCGGACCCAGCCTGATCCACGCCCGGTTGACCGGCGAGCCGAGCCAGGCGTTGCGGAAGCTGGGGGCGCGGATGCAGCGGACAGTGGTGGGGGAGTAGCGTCGGGGACCCATGTCGGGGAGGGCCGCGCGGCCAGCGCCTCGAGCGAACCTGCTTGATCGCGGGGACTACGGTTGAGGCGGCCCGCAGCGGCTGCTATCCTGCATTCCGACCAGGACGCTAGTAAGCCGCTCCCCACGCCCCCCCAAGTCTGCCTCGATGTCACCGGCGTTCTCGCCCCATTCTGTTCGGCTGGCTGCGGACCTCGTCAAGGCGGTGCTGCTGCTGGCGGTGCTGCTGGCCAGCGGATTGCTGGGCGGCGCGTCGGCGCGGGCGAACCGGGTTGAGTCATCAACGGACGTCGAGTGCCTAGAGGTCGAGCTGGCCGTCTGCGAGGGCGCTCGCCGCCGGCCGTGCCGCCGCACGCCATCCGCCGATCCGCTGCGGGTGGGCAGCCTCACCGATCTGCGGTTCGCGTGTCGCCACGCCGCGTTTGGCCGCCCTGCGCTGGGTGAGCACCTTCATCGCAACGGACTGGGCGCGCCGCTGCGCTGCTAGCCGGCCTGCGCGCCTTGTCTGTGCTGCTGTGCACGCCAACGGCCAAGCCTGCCGTTCCGGCCCGATCTTCTTGAGTCGCTTCTCCCCCCTTAAGAAAATGCTATGCCCATGAATGCTGCGACCTTCAAGAAAGACCTGATGGCGTCGATCGTCGTCTTCCTGGTGGCGCTGCCGCTCTGCATGGGCATCGCGATTGCCTCCGGCGTGCCGGTGGCGGCCGGCCTGATCACCGGCATCGTTGGCGGGCTGGTGGTGGGGTGGATTGCCGGCTGCCCGCTCCAGGTCAGCGGCCCGGCGGCGGGCCTGACGGTGATTATCCTCGACCTCGTCAACGAGTTCGGGCTCGAGACCCTGGGCATCGTCGTGCTGATGGGCGGGCTGATGCAGGCCGCGGCCGGGATGCTTCGGATGGGCCAGTGGTTCCGCGCGGTATCGCCGGCGGTGGTGCGGGGCATGCTAGCCGGCATCGGCGTGTTGATCATCGGCAGCCAGTTCCACGTCATGGTGGATGACAAGCCCAAGGGCAACGGCATCGAGAACCTGATCACCATCCCGCAGGCCGTGCTCAAGTCGCTCACGCTGCCCGGCGTGCAGTCGCAGGAGTCACGCGAATTCCGGCGTGACATGCTGCAGGAGGTGGGCGAGATCCACCGCCGCCAGCAGGACCTGGAGGAGCTGGTGGCGGAGGTGTACCCGCACATCCACAACCCCGAGATCGAGTACACCGAGGAGCGCCGCGATCAGGCCCGAGAGAGCATGCAGTCGTTCGTAGAGAAGCAAGAGGAGATCCAGCAAGACCTCGAAGCCGCCGCGGCCAGGATGCAGGAGATGGATCAGCACTTCGCTACGCCGGAGCGGGCCGTCGACGCGGCGACCGCCGCCCAGGCCGCCCTCGAGCAGAACCGCACCGCGCTGGCGGCGTTCGAGTCGGGCGAACCGACAGATATCCTCGCGGAGCAGGACAAATCAGTCGCGGCCGTGCAGGGCCTGTTGGACCAGTTGAAGAACCATCACTTCGCCGCGCAGGTCGGCGTGCTCTCAATCCTAACGATCGTTGTGTGGCAGTTCGTTCCAAAATCATTGAGGGTTATCCCCGGCCCGCTGGTTGCCGTCTGCGTGGCGACCGTCGTGGCGACCGTGTTCGCGCTGCCGGTGCTGTACGTGGAGATCCCAGACAACCTGTGGGAGGGCGTGCACCTGCCGTCGCTGGCGGTGATCCAGGAGTCGGGCCTGGGCGCCCTGATCCCGGCGGCAATCCTGGTGGCCGTGGTGGCCAGCGCCGAGACGTTGCTGTGCGCCACCGCCGTGGATCAGCTGCACACCGGCAGCCGCACCAACTACGACCGCGAGCTGTTCGCCCAGGGCGTGGGCAACACGGTGTGCGGCGTGCTGGGCGTGCTGCCGATGACTGGCGTCATTGTCCGCAGCTCCGCCAACGTGCACGCCGGCGGCCAGACCCGCGCCTCGGCTATCCTGCACGGGCTGTGGCTGCTGCTGTTTGTGGCCGTGTTCGGCTTCCTGCTGCGGCAGATCCCCACCGCCTGCCTGGCGGCCATCCTGGTCTACACCGGCTTCAAGCTGGTGAACATCAAGGACATCCGCAAGCTGGCGTTGTACGGCAAGAGCGAGGTGTTTATCTACTTTGCCACCGTGGTGACCATCGTCGCAACCGACCTGCTGACCGGCGTGCTGGTCGGAATCGCGCTGGCCGCCGCCAAGCTCTTGTATACGTTCAGCCATCTGGACACGCGGCTCGACACCGAGGTAGACGGCAAGTGCCGCCTGCACCTCAACGGAGCGGCGACCTTTGTCCGGCTGCCGATTCTGGCGTCCGAGCTGGAACGCGTCCCCGACGGCTGCGAGCTGCACGTCGACTTCCAGGAGCTGCAGTATATTGACCACGCGTGCCTGGAGCTGATGATGAACTGGGCGAAGCAGCACGAGAAGGCCGGCGGCAAGCTGGTGATCGACTGGGAGTCGCTGCACGGCCGCTTCCAGGCCGGCGGCAAGTCCAATGGCGCGGCGCGTCAGGCGTCATAGGCATCGCAGGGCGAGAGAGCGGCCCCGCCCGATCGAGAAGCGGTGCGCTACCCCAGGCACGCCCCGACACTTGGGACCGCGGCCGGTCACGCGGGGCTGTGCCCGTAGCATGAGCGCTTCCAGCGGCCAGGGGTTTCGATTAGGCTGGACGCCCTCGTCCGACCCCCTGCTCTGCTGGATCCCTTCATGGCTCAACGCAACGCCCGCATCGGGCTGAGGCTGTTCTTGGTCTACCTGGCGTTCTACGGCGGCTTCGTGCTGCTGGCGGCCTTCAAGCCCGACGCTATGGAGGCGACCCCCGCGGCCGGCGTGAACCTGGCGATCTGGTACGGCTTCGCGTTGATCATCGCCGCGTTCGTGCTGGCGATGCTCTACGGCTGGCTGTGCCGCGAGCCCCAGAACGCCGGCGACGCGGGGGACCAGCGATGAACCTCCTCGACCCGGCTGTTTGGATCTTCCTGGCGTTTGTCGGCCTGACACTCGGGCTCAGCTTCTACCTGGGACGGCAGGCCACCAGCTCGCAGGGCTACTTCGCGGCGCACGGGCAGATCCCGTGGTTCGTCAACGGCGTGGCGTTCGCCGGCGACTACCTGTCGGCGGCGTCGTTCCTGGGCATCTGCGGCATGATCGCGTTCCACGGGTACGACGGGTTCCTTTACTCGATCGGCTACCTGGCGGGCTGGATCGTGGCGCTGTTTGTCGTTGCCGAGCCGATGAAGCGGCTCGGCAAGTTCACCTTCGCCGACGCGCTCAACCACCGCTTCGACTCGCCGGGCATCAAGCTGGCCGCGGGCGTCAGCACGCTGGCGGTCAGCGTGTTCTACCTGATCCCGCAGATGGTCGGCGCGGGCGCGCTGGTCACGCCGCTGCTCAACTGGCCGCACTGGCTGGGCGTCTGCGTGGTGGGCGCGGTGGTGATCCTGATCGTGGTGACCGCCGGCATGGTGTCGACCACCTGGGTGCAGTTCCTCAAGGGATCGCTGCTGGTGATATTCAGCGCGGTGCTGGCTGTGCTGATCCTCGGCCGCGGCTTCACCGCCACCGACCGTCCGATCGAGCAGCAGGTGATCGTCCGCTCCAGCTCGGGCGTGACAGTAAACGGACAGCCGGCCGACGAGGCGCAGGCAGCCGCGGCCGAGCGTCCCATCGGCGAGGTGGTCTCGCTGCCGGGCGGCGAGGCCAAGACCGGCCCCGTGGGGCCGCTGCAGTTCTTCAGCACGCTGCAGGAAAGCGAAGTGGTGCTGTGGAAGAAGAATGAAGATGCCGACCCCGCCGGCGCCGTCACCACCACCTACACGCCCGACGTCAAACCCGGCGCGCACGTGCTGCGGCCGGGCGAGCACCCCAACTTTAAGGGGATCCGCAGCGGCGACGCCATCGACAAGGTCAACTTCCTGTCGCTGATGCTGGCGCTGTTCTGCGGCACGGCGTCGCTGCCGCACATCCTGATCCGCTACTACACCGTCAAGGACGAGGCCGCCGCCCGCAAGAGCACGATCGTTGGGATTGCGTGCATCGGCTTCTTCTACGTGCTGACGCTGTACCTGGGCCTGGGCGCGATGACCAGCGGGCAGATCTTCAGCTTCAACTCCAACATGGCCGCCCCGCTTTTGGCCAAGACGATCAGCGAGCCGCTGTTCGCCGTCATCTCCGCCATTGCGTTCACCACCGTGCTGGGCACGGTCAGCGGGCTGATCCTGGCGTCGGCCGGCGCCGTGGCCCACGACCTTGTCGAGACCCTCGCCGCTGAAGAACTGACCGACCACCAGCGGGTGCGGATCGCCAAGATCGCGTCGGTCGCCGTCGGCGCAATCGCCATCGTGCTGGGCATCGTGTTCAAGGAGATGAACGTCAGCTACCTAGTTGGTTGGGCGTTCAGCGTCGCGGCGTCGGCCAACCTGCCCGCGCTGGTGATGCTGCTGTTCTGGCAGCGGACCACCAAGCAGGGCGTGATCGCCGCGGTAATCATGGGCATGGTCAGCTCGCTGACCTGGATCCTGCTGAGCCAGGACACGTTCACTAAGGTGTACGGCCTGTCGGAGGGCTGGCTCACCCCGTTCAGCCAGCCGGGCATCGTGACTATCCCGCTCGGGTTCCTGACGCTGATCGTCGTGTCGCTGATGACCCCGCGGCATGAGGACGCTCAGGCGGCCGCAGCCTGAGCCAACCCGGGCGGCAGGAGCCGATGGATTACATCCATCGGAGGCCCCGCTGAACGGTTCTTGTGGGGCGGCCTCGCCCCCGGGTTGATCCGACGGATGTAATCCGTCGGCTGGTTGCGGTACAGTCTTGCCATGCAGCAGATCATTGAGCTCCTGGCAGTCGTGTTCAGCGCGCTCTACGGCGTGCTGCTCGCGCGGCGGCTGAAGCTGGACTTCGTCGGCGTGTACAGCCTGGCGTTTATCGTGGCGTTCGGCGGCGGCACGCTCCGCGACCTGTTCCTCGACCGCCACCCGCTGTTCTGGATCGGGGCGCCGCACTACCCGGTGATTGTGTTCGGGATGTCGATCGTCGCGTTCTTCCTGCCCCCGCTGTCGGAACACACCGAGCGGAGCCTCAACATCCCCGACGCGCTCGGCTTCAGCTTCTTCAGCGTGTCCGGCGCGGCGGCGGCGCTCGCCGAGGGCGCGCCGGTGTTCATCGCCGCGATGATGGGCGCGGTGACCGGCACGTTCGGCGGCGTCATCGCCGACACCCTCTGCAACCGCATCCCCAGCCTGTTCCGCCCGTCGACGCCGCTCTACGCGACCTGCTCGTTCGTCGGGGCGTTGCTGTACATCGCGCTCAAGGAGCTGCCGGCGATCAAGCCGGTCGCGGCGCCGATCGCCGTGGCGTTCATCTTCCTGTTCCGCCTGGCCGCGCTCCGCTTCGACTGGCGGCTGCCGGCCTACTCCGACGGGTCCACCGACGCGCCGGACGACGACCTCACTGCCTAGGCGGCTGCCGCCGACTCGTCGCGGAACCCCATCCTCCGCTTACTCGGGCTGCCGGTTACGATTAGTCAACCAGCTCGATCTCGGTCGGGCGCCAGCTCTTGTCGAAGAACGGCTGCAGTGGACTGTAGAGCCGCAGAATGGTGAACCAGCCCTTCTCTGGGTCGGTCTGAATCCAGTTGCCGCGGTCAACGCCCTCGGGCTGTTCGGGGCCGAAATAGACGGTGGTCGAGCCGTCTGGGTTGGCCTTCGCGGCGGGCGAGGGGTAGCCCTGGCTGCCGGCGCGGGGGAACCGCTGCGGCGTGGCCAGCATCGAGCGGGTCTGCATGTCGTACAACGTGAAGGACCAGAACTTCTCGGCGGGGACGTCCTTGGGCAGCGTGACCTTGTAGGTCTTGGCGCCATCGAAGAAGTTCTTGTCCGCGTCCATGGTCGCCATCAGGTACTGCGACCCGACGCCGGTCAGGCGCATCGCCATCGCCGGAGTGATGCCGGTGACGGCGTAGAAGAAGGCCGACCGCGCGTCCATCGTCCGGTAGCCGGTGGGCGGGTGCAGCTTGATCCCCTCCTTGGTGACCTGGGGGATCGGGGTCTCGAACTGGTAGCCGGTCACGAACAGCCAGTTGTACCAGGAGGAGCCCTCGTAGTAGTACCAGTCCTTGTGCCGCGGCTTCATGAACATCGTCCGCGAGCTGGCGTTGGCCAGTGTGACGGCCCCCTCCATGATCCGCTTCATCCGCGCGTCCGGCTTGAAGGGCTGCCCCTTCTTGATGCCGATCGCGGCGACCGGGCCCATCAACTCGGCGTCGAGCGACGTAGCCGGCTCGCTCTGCACGACCTCGTTGAGCAGCTCAAAGTACCCCCAGTCGGTCGGCGGGACCGTGTTCATCACCTTGCCACTGCCCTCGTGAAACACCGTGGCCGGCGGAGCCTTCACGGGAGCCAGTGGCGCCTTGCCCGCCAGGAAGTCGGCGAGCGGCGTGCCCAGCCCGCCTGGCGTGTAGGGATAGACCTTCAGCGTCTTGCGGATCGTCTCGACGACCGGCTTGGGGTCCTTGCCATCCTGCAGGTACGACCGCCCGAACCAGAGGACCGTGTTCGTCTTGGCGTGCGCGACGTTGAACGTGCCGTCGGGCAGCGCCCCGTCGTAGCCTGGCGGCACAATCAGGTACTTGCCGCCCTCACCGCGATCGGGCCCCGGCAGGCCGAGGTCGATCACCCACCCGAACCAGGCGTCCTGCACGGTGCCTAAGAATGCGGGCGGCGACTCGATGACCATCGGGCCCTTGGTCAGGTCCAACGCTCCCATCGCGTAGATCGTATCGCAATTCGCCGTTAGGAACAGCGAATTGCTGTCCATGAGCTCGGAGAAGATAAGCACCTCGCCGTCCTTCACGCCGGCGTCCTGCAGCCCCTTGTGGAGAGCGGCGATGCTCACGCCCCGCATGTTGTCCATGACGGCGCGGTACGCGTATGTGAAGTCGGCCAGATCGTAGGCCTTGGCGGCGGTCGCCTCGTTCGGTGCCCCATTAGGGAACTCAAAGGACCCGAGGGGCGTTTCCACCAGCTCAGGGGTCGTGATCGCGGTCGGGACCGAAGGCTCCGCTTGGGCCGAGGCGAACGCCGACAGCGTCACAACGACGGCGGTGAGGAGGTGCTTCGAATCGCGACTGCTGCGGGCCATGGGGGGTGTCCCTTGATGAGGCTCAGGTGGAGGTAGAAAGCGCATAACGCATGCGAAGTATAGCCCGCGGTTCGGGACCCCGCTATCAATCATCGCCCGCGCCTCGAGAGGCCTAGCGATTGCACTCAGGAGGCTCCTCGTGCCACGCCGACGCATACCGAATGCGTCCGCGGTTGTGAAGTTTTGAGGAAGCCTTCCTGGACCCTCCGCCGGCAGCGCAGACCGCTGGCAAACCTTAACGCCCGTGCGGGAATTCCGGGAGAACCTTCCCGCACGACCCGAACTATCCAGTGCGGGCGCGGAACCCCTACGCCCGGACCAACCCCCACCGGCGAGCGGCTAGCATGCGAAAGACCTTCTGCCTGTGCACGGCGCTCGCCTGGGCCTGCTTCGCTCAGTCCGCGAGTGCGCAGTCGTTCGGGGTTGAGCTGCACGGCACGGTCACCCCCGCCGCGGGCGGTATGGGCGGGGTGAGCATCGCCCAGCCCCAGGATGTGCAGTCCACGCTGACCGGCAACCCCGCCACGCTCTCGCGTTTCCGCGGGACCCAATTCAGCGTCGGCGCCGGCTGGGTCGAGCCGACCATCAACCTCGACAACGACGCCACGCTGCCGCTGGCGGGTGTGTCGCCGTTCGACGCCAAGTCGAGTCAGCCCGGCAGCTCGCTCGTCAACATCGCCGTGTCGCAGGACTTCACGGCGTTCGACCTGCCCGCCACCGTTGGGTTGGGCCTACTCACCGGCGCCGGGCTCGGTGTGAACTACCTCGACGCGAGCGGCAGCAACGGCTCGGCCGCCAGCCTGCTGGTGCTCAACGTCCCGCTGGGCGTTGGCGTTCAGGTCACCGACCGCCTGGCGGCCGGCGCCCAGATGGCCGTGTCGACCAGCGTGCTGGACGGCCCGTTCTCGGGGCTCGGCGCCGCGACGACCGCGTACGGCCTGCGCGGCAACCTGGGCCTCACCTACAACGCGACCGACTGCACCACGCTTGGGTTCTACTGGATGACCAAGCAGAGCTTCCGGTACGAGGACGCCGTGCGGCTGAGCCTCGGCGGCGGGGCGTTCTCCACCGTGCAGGACGTGCAGCTCGATCTGCCAGAGACCTTCGGCTGGGGCGTCTCGAACAACCGCCTGATGGACGGCCGGCTGCTGCTGGCCAGCGACATCCTTTACAAGCGGTACTCGGAGTGCGACTTCTTCCGCGCGATCTGGGACGACCAGTTCGTGTTCCAGTCGGGCGTGCAGTACTCCGTGCGGCCCAACCTGAAGCTGCGACTGGGGTACGCGTACGCCGAGAACAACATGCGTGACGCGGCGGCGGCGGCTGTCGGCGGCGTGATCCCTCCGGACGGGCTGCCGGCGGTTCAGTTCATCCAGGCGCAGTTCCCCTCGATCAACCCCCACCGCATCTCCGGCGGCGTCGGCGTCCGCGACCTGCTGCCGGGCGTCGACCTGGACCTGAACGCCGGGGGCATGTTCCGGGCCGCCGACACGTTCGGCCTCTCCAGTGCGGACGCTGAGTCGTACTGGATCGCGCTCGGCATGACGTGGCGGTTCGAGCGCGGGTCGTGCCGGCGGCTGCCGGCGCCCGACCGCTGGTAGGCGGGCGCTCCTCTTCACTCCGTCACGCGGCGTCAAGCGGCTACGGGTCGCTCTCGCCCGCACGCTCTTCGCCCAGTGGCACGGCGGCGGCCGGCTCGCTGGTGTAGGCGCCAACCAGCCGCGAGATAAAGATCGCCAGGTAGAACATCCCCACGAGCGCCTCGGCGAGCGTCAGCACCCGGGCGATGTTCGAGGCCGGCACGATGTCGCCAAAGCTGTTGGCCGTGATCACCTGCAGGCTGAAGTAGACGGCCAGGAACCCGTCGAGCCTGGCGCCCTCGCCCGCGGTCGTGGGCAGCTGAAACGCGTGGGGGTCCCACTTGCCGAGCAGCGTGTAGAACATGCTCCAGATAATCGCGGTCAGCAGAAGCACCGAGATGGCCGCGCAGAGCACCTCGGCGTTCACCTGGGGCGCAACGATGACGAACCTGAGCAGATGCCACCCCACGTAGGCGACAAACAGGATGGCGGCAAACTGGCAGACCTCCGTCGGGAGGAAGCCCGGCCAGAAGTGGTCGATCCAGCGGGTGAGCAGAGCGGGCGCGACGAGCAGCGCGGCGATGGCGTGCGTGCGCCGTCGATTGCCGACCGCGCTGACGCCGGCGAGCAGCACGCCGGTGAACGCGACCGACTCAATGAGATCGCCGTAGGAGAACTGGTCCACCACAGGCTGAACCGCGAACAGCACCCCCAACGCGATCAGCAAGTGCGCCACCGACAACCGGCGCCGACCCTCTCGTTTCATTGCCTCTGCCTTCGCGATGCCTGCGGTGCTTGTCCCAACGCGGCCTGACATCTTAGCACGCCCGCGCCCGGCAACGCAGCAGGCAGCGACCCCCGCCGTGGGGCGCCCGCCCGCTTCCGCCGCCCGACCCCGGAACGGCGCAACCCGCACAGGCAGACCGCCGGGCGGCAAGCGGGGTCCGGCTAGCGCATCGGAGCGATTGGCGCGCGGGGTGCGGCCAATCAGGCTGAGGAGAGGCTCCTTGTATCACTCTTCACAGCCTCACTTTTCTGCGGTCCGACATGCAGCGTCCCCTTTCAACCCTCGAATCCCCTGCCGCCGCGCCGGCGCTGATGCTCGCCGGCGTGACGATGGTGGCGCTCGCCGTGCTTGGCAGCGGGCTGGCCGAGCTAACCGGCGTGGCATTGATTGCACTGGGGGCCGGGGTGGCGTTGGTGGACCGCGTCGCGCCGGCGCGACGATTCGAGTGGCTGCTGCTGCACATCGGCGTCTACACGGCGCTGTACCTGGTGTTCTTTACCAGCCGACTCGACTCACACGGACTCACGCCGCTGCTGCTGGCGGACGCGGCGTGCAGCGTCGTTCTGTTGGGGCTGCTCGCAAAGCTGGTCGTGCGCAGCAGTTAGGGCGCCGGCGGCGCCACACACAGCGCCTGCTACCGCAGGGCCTATCATTGCCGTCGGAGGGTGAGCCACGGTACATTCCGGTTCGGGACCCAAGCGTACCCTTACCGGTCTGCCCAACCTCACCCACGGATGACGCCATGACTGCCCGCCTCGGTTGCTTCGCCGCCTGCCTGTCGCTGATCGCCACACCGCTGCTGGCAGACGAGTGGCCCCAGTGGCTCGGCCCCGACCGCGACGCCAGCTACCACGAGCAGGGCGTGACCACCCAGGTGCCCAAGTCCGGCCTGCCGGTCAAGTGGCGGGCGCCGTCGGCGCACGGCTACGCCGGGCCCGCGGTGGCCGACGGCAAGGTGTTCCACTTCGAGTACGAGATCACCGAGGGCGAACTCACCTACTCGGCCGGCCGGCCCGACGAACTCAAGGGCATTGAGCGCATCCGCTGCCTCGACGCCGAGACGGGCGACGAGCTGTGGAAGCACGAATACGAGCGCGACTACCGCGTGTCGTACGGCGGCGGCCCCCGCTGCACGCCAACCGTCGACGGCGACCGCGTCTACACGCTCGGCGCGATGGGCGACCTCAAGTGTCTGTCGACCGCCGACGGCAGCGTCATCTGGGAGAAGAGCTACAGCGATGACTACAACGCGGCGGTTCCCATCTGGGGCCACTCCGCGCACCCGCTGGTGGACGGCGACACCCTGTACTGCGTTGTCGGCGGGCCCGGCAGCGAGGCCGTCGCGTTCGACAAGCTCACCGGCGAGGAGAAGTGGAAGAACCTCGAACCGAGCGGCGACGGCCCCGGCTACTGCCCACCGGTCATCATCCGCGCCGGCAACCAGCCGCAGCTCTTGATCTGGTCGCCAGAGAACCTCTACGCCCTGAAGCCGCAGTCCGGCGAGGTGATCTGGAGCCTGCCGGCCAAGCCGTCATACGGCATGTCGATCATGCGTCCGCAGAAGCAGGACGACAAACTCTACGTCAGCGCTATCGGCGGTCTGTCGGTGCTGATGCAGCTCAAGCCGGATGGTTCGGACGTCGAGGTGGAGTGGTCCGGCGGCGCCAGCGACAGCCTGCAGGCCGCCAACGTCACGCCCATCTTCACGGCGGAGGCCATCTACGGGCCGGACTGCCAGAGCAGCGAGCTCGTCGCATTGAATCCCGAAGACGGCTCACGGATGTGGGCCACTATGCAGCCCACCCTGGGCGAGGGTGGGCGGGGCCGCCACGGCACCGTGTTTCTGATCCGCCACACCCCCTCGGGCAAGTACTTCTTGTTTAGCGAGAAGGGCGACCTCATCACCGCCGATCTGACCCCCGAGGCCTACACCGAAACCGGGCGCCAGCACGTGCTGGAGCCGACCAGCTCGTCGTTCGGTCGGCCGGTAGTGTGGAGCTGCCCCGCGTTTGCGCAGCAGGCGATGTTCGCCCGCAATGACAAAGAGATTGTCTGCGTGGACCTCTCGGTGCAGTAGTAGCCGTCGGGCGGGGCGCCCCCCATCTGGCGTGGCGCGAATTCGCCAACCGCCGCGCCACCCAGCGGGTGCAGATTTAGGCCGCATTTGGAGCCGCTACAGGCGACAACGCACCTGTCTGCGCCAACCCGAGGCGCTGGTTGGTGACACGGTGACCCCCATCGGCTAGAGTCGAGGGGTTCGGTCCGTGCTTTCCGCAAGCGGGCCGGTCGCGCACGGTAGCAGATCTTCTCGTGCCGCGACTGCTGCCTCAGGCGGATTGGCAGACCCGTGACCCCAGATCAGTACGCAAAAGTCCGTAGCATCTTCCTCGAGGCCTGCGACCTCGAGAAGGCGGAGCGAGACGCGTTTGTCGCCACCGCGTGCGACAACGATGACGCGCTCAAGCAGGAAGTGCTGTCGCTGCTTGAGTACCACTCGCCCGACACGCTCTTCCGGGGCGACTCCGACACCAACCTCCCCCACCCCAGACGGGTCACCGAGCAGGCGCGGCAGGAGTGGGTCGGCCGGCAGATCGACAAGTACACCGTCTCACGGGTGCTCGACTCCGGCGGCATGGGCACCGTACTCGAGGCCCACGACGCCGCGATCGACCGCCACGTGGCGATCAAGGTGCTCCACCCCGACCTGGCGCGGGACGAGTCGATGCGGCGGCGTTTCACCGCCGAGGCCCGCGCCGCAGGGCGGCTCAGCCACCAGAACGTGGTGACCATCTACGAGGTCGGGTCCGAGGGCGACCACCACTTCCTGGTGATGGAGTACGCCGAGGGGGGCAGCGCCGACGACCACATCCGCGCCCGCGGCGCCTACCCGCTCGCCGAGGCGACCCGCATCATCACCCAGGCCTGCCAGGGCCTGGCGGCCGCGCACGAGGCCGGCCTGGTGCACCGCGACATCAAGCCCGCCAACCTGCTGCTGCGGGCGGACGGGGTGGTGAAGGTTTCGGACTTCGGCATCGCCAAGCTGGCCAACGACGACACCGAACGCCTGACCGCGCTGGGCCAGTTGGTCGGCACGCCCAACTTCATGAGCCCCGAGCAGTGCGAGGGGACCACCGTCGACTTCCGTTCGGACGTCTACTCGATGGGCGCGGCGTTCTACACCCTGCTCACGGGCCGCTACCCCTACGGCGACTGCACCGGGCTGCTGAGCCTGATCAACGCGCACTGCAACCTGCCGCCGCCCGACCCCCGCGACCTGGACCCCGGCGTGCCGGCATCCCACGCGGCGGTCATCAAGCGTGCGATGGCCATCCGCCCCGAGGACCGCTTCGCCGACGCCTCGGAGATGCTCGCCGCGCTCCGGTCGCTGGACACCGACGCGCCGCACGAAGACCATCGCCCCAACCGCCGCACTATCGCCACGGGCTTGGCCGGCGTCGCGTTGGCGGCCGCGGCCGGGGTGGCGTACCAGCTCTGGCCGCGCCGCGGTGACCGTGGCGGGCTCCTCGGCGCCGGCGGGCCGGTCACCATCAAGGTGGCCCACAGCACGGAGAAGGCCGCCTGGTTCACGTGGGCCGCGGCCGCCTTCGCCCGGACCCGCGCGGGACGCGACATAAAGGTTGACCTGCTGAGCATTGGCTCGCTCCGCGGCGCCAGCCGCGCGTTGGACGGTTCGCGCGAAGACCCCATCCACGTCTGGTGCCCCTCCAGCTCGCTCTACCAGGCGGAGTTCGAACGCCGTTGGCGCGAACGCCACGGCGGCGCGTCTCCGCTGGTGAACCTTGGCGCCGTGGCGCTCACCCCCATCGTGCTCGTGATCTGGAAGGACCGGCTCGACGCGGTCGAGCGGGCGTACGGCGAGTTCGGCCTGGCGGCCATCGCCCATGCGGTCGCCGCCGAGGAGGGCTGGGAGACCATCGCCGCGGAGCCCGACTGGGGCGACTTCAAAATCGGTATCGCCGACCCGGAACAGACGATCAGCGGCCTCGCGATGCTGTTCCTGATGGCCTACAACTACCACGACAAACGCCGCGGCCTCACCCGGGCGGACGTCGTCGACCCCGGCTTCCACGACCTGCTCAGCCGCTTCACCGTGCACCTGTTCGACACCCTTGGCAGCCTCCCCTCCGGGTCGCGGCAGCTGATGTCGCAGATGGTGCTGGAGGGCCCGGGCCGCTACGACTGCGCGGTGGTGTACGAGAACCTGGCGCTGCACAATCTCGAGGTGGCCGGGGGCCGGTGGGAAGAACTGCGGGTCGTCTACCCGGAGCTGAACTTCCTGAACGACAACCCCTACTACCTGCTCAACGCCGACTGGACCGGCCCCGCCGAGAAGTCGGCCGCCGAGGCGTTCGCCAAGTTCCTTATGACCGAGGCGGTCCAGGAGCAGGCCATTGAATTCGGCTTCCGGCCCGGCAACGTGAAAGTCAGCTGCCAGCAGCCCGACTGCCCCTTCGTGCGGCTACAGCACCTGGGCGTGCGGCCCGTAATCGACCGCCTGTGCGAACGCCCCAAGCAGCCGGTCGTGGCGGAGCTGCAGTCGGAATTCACCAAGCTGCGTGACCAGCACACGCCCTGACGCCAGGCGCCACAAGGTGTGCCCGGTTACCGACCGCGTGGCCCCAGCGGGTTACGATGCCTCCAGACATCGAACCGCCGCACGCCACCTCGACACCCCGGAGCCCTGCATGTCCGCCCGTACAACGTTCACCTCGCTGCTTGCTCTCGCGCTGCTGCCCGCCCTCGCCCTCGCCGCCGACTCCAAGAAACCGGCCGACCCGCCCACGCGTGACAAGCCAATCAAGGTGGGCGAGAAAGCCCCGACGCTCACGCTCACCAGCGAGGCGGGCAAGAAGGTCGACCTGGCCAAGGTGTACCAAGACGGGCCAACCGTGCTGGTGGTGCTGCGCGGCTACCCGGGCTACCAGTGCCCCGCGTGCTCGCGACAGGCGGCGGGCTTCATTGGCGCCGCGGATAAGTTCAAGCAGGCCGGTGCAAAGGTTGTAATGGTCTACCCGGGCGGCGTAGCGAATCTGGGCGAGCGGGCCGGGGAGTTCCTGGCGGCGCAGAAGCGGAGCGAGAAGTCGCTGCCCGAGCCGGTCGTGATGACGCTCGACCCCGACTACCAGCTGACCAACGCCTATGGCCTCCGCTGGGACGCCCCCCGCGAGACCGCCTACCCATCGACGTACATCATCGGCAAGGACGGCAAGGTCACGTTCGCCGAGGTTAGCCGCACGCACGGCGGCCGCGTCGCGGCCGACAAGGTGCTCAAGGAACTCGGCAAGAAGAAGTCGTAAGCCGCGGGGCGGTCGCCGTTATTGCCTGACAATCGTCTGCAGCGGCGGGGCCACACGCTCGTCGTGCGTGGTGAAGTCCTCGCCCACCAGCGCCGCGGCGGTCGCCGCAAACTGCGCCTGAGTTGCGTGGGCGTTCTCGACCACGCCCAGCGGCGGCACGCCCGGCCCGAGCGCGGCCATCCACATCCGGTCGCTGCCCGGCAGGTCGGCGCCGTGGTTCTTCCAGCCCTCACGCCCGCTGCCGCGGCCGTGGTCGGTGGTGATCAGCAGCGCGGTCTTGCCCCGGTACCGGGGCGTCGACTGCAGCGTTGACCACAGCTCGCGAAGGTAGTCGTCCGACCGCCGGGCGGAGTCGAGGTACAGGTCGTAGCGGCCCTTGTGGCACCAGTCGTCGGTCTCGCCGAGCGCCAGGTACAGCACCCGCGGCTGTTGGTCGCGCAGGCAGGCCATCGCGCCGCGGAAGGTAAACAGGTCGTACCGCACGCCGTTCCAGACGCGCGGCAGCTCGGACGCGTACCGATTGAGCTGATCGATCTCCGCGGCCGACTGCTCGGCGAACGCCTTGAGCGGCTGCCAGCCCGCGTTGACATAGAACCCGCACCGCTTGGCGTTGATGATGTGCTCGAACCGGTCCCACGAGCCGAACGCCGCCACGCTCCCCTTGAACCGAGGCTTGCGGTGCAGCCACTCCAGCACGGTGGTGTTCTTGTTGTAGTTCGCGTCGTTGGAGTCGATCTCCGGGTCGCCGAACCCGCACAGGATCTCGTTGTAGCCCGGGTACGAGAAGAACCGACCGTTGGTGCACGCCACGCTGCTGCCGTGTTCCGGGTCGCCGACAAGCTGGCCCTGCTCGGCGACGGCGCCCCACACAAACGGCATCAGCAGCCGCCGCCGCGTCTCGGGCGAGTCGGCCCAGAACCGCTGCCGCGTGAGCCGCACGTCGTCCACGCCGCCGGCGTCCTTGTCGATCAGCATCTCCTCGGCGCCGGTGAACAGCTCCTGCCACCGCAGCCCGTCCAGCGTGACCAGCACCAGGTTCTCGGCGACCTCGGCTGCCGACGAAACCGAGACCGGGAACAGCACGAGCAACGACAGCAACGGCTTCAGCATGAGAGCGCTCCGTGGGCCTGATTGATTCGGGCCCGCCAGTATAGGCCGCCGGACCGCCGCCCGCATCCAACGACAACCGAGTACGCAAGATCTTCATCGACGCGGTCAAGGCGGTTGCGCAGGCGGGTCGTGTGTGGCTCGCAGAAGCTGCGCCCAGCTCATCAGCCCAGGGCGTTAGCCCCCGGTTCGTGCCGGAGAGTTCCGTTACCACCGGTGGGTTCGCCTACGTCCGTTTGGGCCGACTCCCACTAAGGCAGGGCGCCGCGCGGGCGGCCACGCCGCCGAGCCCGGCCAGGAAGAGCACCGCGGCCAACGCCGCCGCGGCGGGCTCTGGCGCCGTGGCCGGCGTCGCGGCTGATGCGGCGGCGCCGTAGTTGTCACGCCAGTCGTCGTAGGCCGACAGCGGGTACGGCGCGCCGAGTCCGTCCCGCCACACGGTGTAGTCGGCCGCGTCGACCGCGCCGTCGAAGTTGAAGTCGCCGGCAAGCGACAGGCTCTTGGGGGCGGCGTTGAGATCACCGGCCAGACCGTGATCGGTCCACGGGGTATTCTTGGTCAGGTCCCAGCTCGCGAAATCATAGCCGCCGGAGTCGTTCGCCACCCCGAACGCGATCTTATTGAACGCCAGCGTGAAGGCGTCGTTGAGGCCCGCCGCGGAGGACTGGGTGGAGTAGTCGAACACGAACGCGCGGTCGAGCTTCCACGCGGCCATCGGCTCCAGGCCCTTCTCGCCCTGCGTTAGGTAGAACACCAGCACGTCCCCCAGGCTGTTGCCGTTGAGCGCGTGCTGAAAGAGGGTGGCGGAACCGGCGCCGGTCGGCTTTGTGAGGCTCAGGCCCTCTAACTCGCCCACACCGATGTTGATGTCCTCTGTGCCGCCCTTGCCTCCTTCTGGCGGATCACGCGTGATCGAGGCGCCCACGCTGTGCAGCGTCAGCCAGTCTTTCCACCCGGGCACGTCGAAGTCGCCCGCTACCGGCTGGTCGACCAGCCGCATGGCGATCTGACCCTCCGCCGCGGCGTGGCAGAACAACGGCGCAAGGAAACCCAGCAGCAGACGGGTTGGCAAACGTAACCTGCGCATGACGAGCCTCCGACAAGACACAAGGCGCAGCCCCGCTGCAGTATCCGCCTCCGCCGGGCGCAGATCAATTAACCCGATCGGGGGTGCGGAAGGGTGTCGGGCCGCCGGAATACTGGCTGATGGGATGCGTGAGACGACACGAGAGGGGTGACCCTACCGGCTGTGCAAAGTCTTCGAGAATTGACGCGTCAGAGCGTGACAGAAATCGCGTTTTCCGGCCTGCAGCGGCTAAGATTGACCCACTTGGGCGTTGCGGTAAACTGGACCGTTGTCAGGGGCGTCTGACTCTCTTCGAGTACGGAACCATGTTGGTGCACAGGCTTGCGGCGTCGTTGGCTTTGTTTCTCTGTTGCGCTCCGCTATCCGCGTTTGAGCTGCCCTGGTGGGTCGACTCGGTCACCGTTACGCAGCCCGGGCTGGGCGGCGTGGGCGCAATCCAGCTGGAGGGCGTGTGGTGGGACACCGCCGCGCCCGACGCCATCAGCCACGGCGTGGTGGACGGCGCGCTGCACCTGACGCTCGCGGCCCCCGGCCTGGCCGGCGCGGGCGATGCGCTCACCCCGTGGACGCTTACCGAGGAGTTCGGCCCGCTCACACCGGGCATCAATGGGATCACCGGCTCGGTGTTAAATGTCCACCCCGAGGACCGCGGCATCCGCGAACTCGTTTCCGGACCCGACTTCCTGGGCTGGATCTACCCGCCGCCGCGGGGTGAGTTCCACGGGCTGGGCGCGCTGCACGACTCGGCCTACGTCAGCGCGGCGTTCGACGTGTCGGCCGACGGGCGGGTGGTGACCGGCCACAACGAGCTGGCGCCGGGCGCCGCCGGCTTCATCACCCGCGAGGCGTTCGCGTGGTCGCCGTCGACCGGCATGGTGTCGATCGGCCTGCTGCCGGGCGGGTCGCCGGGCGGCAGCAGCGGCTACGGCGTGTCCGCCGACGGCAACTTCATCGTGGGCGAATCGTCGATCCGCCGCGACGTGTTCCATAACCAAGAGGCGTTCCGCTGGTCGCTCGGCGGCGGTATGGAGCCGCTCGGAACGATCCACGAGTACTCCTCCTTCAGCGAGGCCCGCGCAACTTCACGGAACGGCCGCGTGGTGGTGGGCGTGGACGAGTTCTACCCGCCGACCGCCGGCCCCGGCTCCATCGCCCCCCTGCCCTTCGGTTCGCTCCGCCGCGCGTTCCGCTACACCGACGAGACCGGCATGCAAGACCTGGGAGTGCTGCCCGAGTACGGCGACTACTCCACCACCGAGGGCGTGGACGTCTCGGCCGACGGGCGGGTGATCGTGGGCAACGCACAGCGCGGCGCCAACCCGCTGGCGTTCGAGCCGTTCTACCCGGACCTCGCGCAGCCCTTCGTGTGGACCCGCGAGGGTGGCATGAAGGGGCTGGGCAACCCGGAGCGTTTCTTCCCGGCCATCTTCCCGCCGCCGCAGCAGGAGACCACCGCCAACGCGGTGTCGGGCGACGGCAAGGTGGTGGCCGGCGTCGACCGCGTTCACTGGGGGCCGAACGTCGACGCGGCGTTCCCGTACGCCGAAGAGCGCGCCGTGCTGTGGACCGAGGAGGATGGCTGGCAGGACCTGGCGCCGTTCCGCATGCCCCCCGGGCCGGAGTTCCTTGGCTCCGAGGCGATTGACGTCTCGGACGAGCAGCGCCGCGTGGTTGGTCACGCGTACCTGTACGCCACCGACGCCGCGGTGACCGTAGTCGACCCGTACAACCTGCAGGGCGAGATCGACGAGTACGGACGGCTGCAGGTCCCCTTCCTGTGGGACCGCGAGCGCGGCATGCGCCCCCTGGCCCGCGTGCTGGCGGGCGACTACGGCCTCGACCTGGAGGGCTGGCGGCTGTTCGAGGTGGGCGCCATCAGCGACGACGGCACGACCATCGTCGGCACGGGCGTCAACCCGGACGGCGTGCAGGAAGCCTGGCGGGCCGTGCTGCACCGTGACACCCGCCCCGGCGACGCCGACTTCGACGGCGATGTCGACAGCCGTGACCACGAGATCCTGGCCGCCAACCTCGGCATGAGCGCCGCAGACGCAGAGGTCTACTGGATGTACGGCGACTTCGATCAAGACGGCCTGGTAGGCCCGTCCGACGTAGCGCTGCTGCTGGCCAACTACGACGGCCGCAGCCAGGGCGACTTCAACGGCGACGGCGTGGTGGACGCCGCCGACTACACGGTCTGGCGCGACCACCGAGGCGACGAGTCCGGCATCGCCGACAGCAACGGCGACAACCAGGTGACCGACGCCGACTACCAGGTCTGGCGGGCGAACTACGGCCTGGTGCTGAGCGGGGGCGTCGCGACCGAAACGGCGCCCGAGCCGACGGCTGCTTGGCTGCTCGCGCTGTCGGCCCTCGCCCGCGTACGCCGCCGCCGCTAGCAACCACCGTCGAACCCCAGCGGCCGCGGATGCCCACCAGCGATCAGCTCCTCGGCTTTGTGCTGGCGTCCGCCGTTTTGATAGCCGCCCCGGGGCCCGACAACCTGGGCGTGGTAAGCCTGGGCGTGTCGCGCGGGCGGCGGGCGGGCGTGGGGTTCGCCATCGGCTGCGCGCTGGGCTGCCTGACGCACACGCTGTGGGCGGTGGTGGGCATCTCGGCGCTGATCGCCGCGTCCGACGCCGCGTTCACGCTGCTCAAGATCGCCGGCGCCGGCTACCTGCTGTACCTGGGCGTCGGCGCGCTGCGGAGCGGCGGGTCGTTCAACCAGGCCACCGGTGAACGCCGGGCCCCGGCGGTCAGCATGGCGCCCTACCTGTTGCGGGGCTTCCTGGCGAACGCGCTCAACCCGAAGGTGGCGTTGTTCTTCCTGGCGTTCCTGCCGCAGTTCATGGACCCCGCACGGCCGGCGGCGCCGCAGGCCGCGGTGCTGGGCGGGCTGTTCTGCGTGATGACGATGGCCGCGTTCGGCACGCTGGGCGTGTACGCCGGAGTCGTGGGCCAATGGCTCGCGGAGCGCGCTGGACTGGGCCGCTGGCTCGACCGCGCCGCCGGTTGCGTTTTTGTCGCGTTGGCGGGGAAGCTGCTGTGGGCCAAACGTTGAGTAGGCCCCTGTCCAGCGGCGTCGCAGCTAGGCGTTGGCGAGGAGCGGCTCGTCCGGCGCCTCGGCGCCTGTGCAGATGCCGGCTTCGCCCGTCCGCGTCAGCAACTCGTTCGCGATCGAGATAAAAACCGGGCTAAACTTGCTGCCGTACTTGCCGCGGAACGACTTGGGCTGAGAGTCAGGGGCCTCAAGGGCTCGCGAAATCTTGCTGGAAAGCGGGACCACGGTGTCGAACGGCGCTGGGAATCGGTAACCGTCGAACTCCCCATGCTCTGCCGCCTTGATAACTTTCCGGTGCTGAGCGTCCTGCTCCCTGCACATCGACCAGAGCGTGCCGAGCGGTCGCCGCCGGAACCCATCCTTCCTGAGCTTCTCAACGAGCCAGTCGGCGCCTCGGAGCGACAGACGGTTCGGCTGGGAGGGGATCACATACGCGTCAGAGAGGCGGAGCAGAAACTTTACCTGGTACGCCAGACTGGGCGGGCAATCGATGATCACGTAGTCGAAGTTTGAAGCAATCCAGTTCCCGAGTTTCTTGCGGTGCTTGGTCACCATCGCCTGGAATTCTTCCAGGCTGGCGTACTCGCGGAGTCGAGCGGAGTACCGATCGAAGAAGTCGTTGATCCGGACCGACGACGGGATCACCGAGAGGTGGGGGAGCCCGCCGTTGATGTCGGAGGCTTCGCCCGCCACGAAGCGGTCGATCCTTGCCGGGTCAAAGTCGACCTTCAGCATGTCCAGCATCAGGTCGTGGAGAGTCCGGCGCCGGCGCTCGAGTTCTTCCATCCGTGGCTCGCCCAGCAACAACTCCGTAGCGGTGCACTGGTGGTCCGCGTCGATGACGAGCGTCGTCTTTCCGTGCGAAGCAAGACACTCCGCGATCGCCACCGCGTTGGTGGTCTTCGCGACCCCGCCCTTGAGGTTGATGAATGCGATGACTGGCATGGCCGGGTCTCGTTGTGGTGAAGGCGATGAGCAAGAGCGCCGACAGGCTGCTGCTCTTCAAAGCCTAGCACACAATGATGCAGTTGACCGCAACGCGTTGCAGCCGCCACACGCCGCACAACCCAACCATGGACGCGGCGCAGAAACCCTGCCGCCAACAGCCTGCAGGAACCTCGCCGAACGCAGCGAGGCCGCACAATTACCGGGCCAGCAGGGCGGATCGCCGGCGTCTGAGGGCCAAAAACGTCGCTGCGGCCCACAGGCCCGCCGCCAGCGTGCCCGGTTCCGGCACCCGCGACGCCACCCGGAAGCCAATGGGGTCGCCCCCCAGCGAGGGCGATACCTGGCCCCTCCAAGTGGCGTCGAGCCAGATGTCGACCTCAAAGTACGCGCCGCCGCGGGCGCCGCGGGACTCGAGCGTCGAGTCGTTGACGAGATCGTAGGCGGACTCCTCCATCTCAACCACGTTGCCGGTCTGGCCCATCGTGCCGTACGGGCTGAGCACGCCGGCGTTGGTCACCTCGTGCGGCTGCGAGACGCCGAAGCCGTCACGCCGCACGACCTCGAAATCGGGGTCGTTGGCGAAGTCGATGCCGTCGGGCAGGTCGTTGCTGCCGGTGGCGTAGTCGTAGTACACGCCGGCGGCCGGGTCGTAGTAGGCGGCCTTGTACCACTCGTCGGTCGTCGGGAAGAAGTACTTGGCCTGCGTGTTGCGGTACGGGTTGGCGGGGTCGTAGCCGTCGTCGCCCGGCGCCCAAAGTTCGAAAAACGCCTCGCGCGGGCCGCCAAACTTGTAGGCCGGCGCGTGCCCGGTGCTGGTGTTCAGCCAGTTCACCACCCGGGCGGCGTCGATCCACGTGATGTTGGTGACCGGCCGGTCGGGCCCACGGGCCGAGTGGTCCAGTGGACGCCCCATGGCCGTTATGGCCTTCTCGACAATCGACTCGGAGATCTCGTACTTGCCGATCCGGTACGAGTAGTCGACCGACCCGGCAGGGTTGGGGACGCCGGTGACGTCCGCCGGGTTGCCGGGGTCGCCAACCGTAACGAACTCGATCTCGAACGCGTCCGCGCCGCTGCCAAACTGGTCGGCGCAGGCGTCGGCGGCCAGGGCCGCCAACGCCAGGAAACAAGCCGTGTGCCTCATAAGCCGCCTCCAATCCCACCGAGCCCCTGCAAGAAGTCCGCTTCAGTCTAGCAGGATCGGGTGCGCCGCACCGTACTATTCCCACCGGGCGGGCGGACTGCGGCCGCGGACGCAGCACGCGGCGAGCACCGCCAGCAGGGCCGACGAAGCGGGCGCCGGCGCGCCGACCGCCGCGGAGGCGGCCGCCACCCCGTAGTTCTCTCGCCAGGCGGCGAGGTCCTCGATGGTCACCTGCCCGGACGTGGCAACCTCATTCGGCAGGCCAATCGGCAGGCCCACGTTGTCCCGCCACACGGTGTAGTCGGCGGCGTCCACCACGCCGTCGGAGTTGTAGTCGCCGGTCAGGGCGCCCGCCTGGACAGACAACTGCAGGTCGTTCGCGCCGACGCCGACCTGCCAGTACAGGCCGTCGGCCAGCATCGGGAGCGACTGTGACGCGAAAGCGCCCGACAAGCCGCCGGCGGCCGACAAGAGCGTGAACGCGTCGCCCGCCTGCGGGATCCACCGCTCGTCGGGAGAGGTGATCTTGAGCCGCCCCCCCAGTTCGGCGGCGCCGCCTACCACCACCGCCGCTCCGGAGGTCGCAAGCTGGTCGAGCGCAAGCTCAAGCATCAGTACCGATGAGTCCGCGAGCGCCAGCTCGCCGGTCACTTCGATCTGGCCGCCGGTCGTCTCCAGCCGGCGCTGGTTCACAAGGTCCTCGTCCACAACGCGGAGCAGCGACCCTGCCTCGGCGCGCAGCACGCCGTGCTGCTGGAAGTCGGAGGTGAATATCGACAGCGTGTGCCCGTGCTGGGCGACGAAGCGGCCGTAGTTGGTCAGCAGGGCCGGTTCGGGGTCGAGCTGATAGAAGTACCGCCCGCCGACATAGCCATCGCCCGCGTCGGTGCGTACGGTGATGCCCTGTTCGACGGTCAAGCCGCTGTTGGTCGACTGCCCGGGCGAGATGTGCAGCATGTTGACCCGCGGGTAGGGGTGGCCCTCCTGGTAGTTGTCGATGCGGTTGAAGACCACCTCGCCAACGCCGGCAAGCACCTGTGGCTCGGCGAACTCAAGCCGGCCGTCGCCGAACTCGCTGCCGTTGGGCACGCCGATCGTGACCGTAGCGCCATCGAGCGTCAGCCCACCGCGGACCGCCATGGTTGTATCGCCGATCGAAACCGGCAACGCGAGGGTCACGTTGTCGGCGAAAGTCGCCTGTCCTGAGAAAGACCCGTACCCATCGACAATGGTCAGCCGCGCGCCGGGTTCGCCCTCGAGTCGGCCGCCGACAACCCCGTTGGTGCGTAAGATGGCCATCTGCCAGTCGACGCCCGCCGCGAGGGCGGTGGTCTGACCGGTGTTGAACAACGTTCCGGCGAGTTCCACGGCGCCCGACCGCAGGTCGCTGCGGGCGATCATCTCGCGGAGGCCCGGCTGGTTCCTGGGGGGTTCAAGCCGCAGAACGCCGCCGTCAACTCCGAAGCGGCCCTCACCGGTCACGCTCCCATGGACTTCGACCTTCGCACCGGGCAGCACCAGCAGATCGGCGTCGAGCTGCAGCGAGTCCAGCTCGGTTGTGGTCGGGACGCCGGCGAGGCGCGGACGCGCCTCAAGCGGGTGGCCATCAGCCGAAGCGACTACGCCGCCCGCAAGCGTGCCACCGCGGAGCGTGAACCGCTGCCCCTCGATGTCGGCCAGCGTGAGGGTTTGCCCCTCCAGGTCGATCCTTCCCCGATGGGTCCCGTACTCGCTGCCCGCACCGCGGGGCGCTTGGTGCAGCTCGGCGAGCGTGACCGAATCGCCCAGGATGAGTGAGTTGGTGATCGTCACGGTCCCTGTTCCGTCAACGTCATAGTCGCCGATCAGGGCCTCGCCGCCGTCGATGACGATGGCGCCGTCGTTCAGGATGTGGTTGTAGAACCCGATGACGCCCCCCTGCTCCGCCCGGATCTCGCCGCCCGCTAGGTTGTTGATTGTCGTGTGCGGGTTGGACCGGAAGCGGCTGTCGACCGAGTAGATGACGCCGCCGTTGCGGGCGATCATCTGGCCGTCGTTGTTCACGGTGGCGGTGGAGGAGGGGAAGATCACGCCCCCGTCGGCCTCCGCGACGCCGCGCAGGTTGTACTCGCCGTACAGCAGCCGGTGGGCGGCGCCGCTCTCGGCCAGCAGCTTGACGCCAGCGCCGATGGTCAGGGAACCGTCAACGTCAAACCAACCACTGCCGAACGCAGACCGGATCACGCCGGCGCCGTCGATCGTGTGGTCGCCCCGGACGTCGATCGCCCAGGCGGAGGTCCACTGGCCGTTGATGGTCAGGTCGCCCTCCAGCCGGACGTTCGAGTACTGCGGGCTATCGACGTCGCCGTTCACCACCACGTCGGCGAGGGTCGACTCGTAGATCACCAGCGGGGAGTTCGGCGCGTTCACAACGCCGCCAGAGACGCTCGCCCCGTACAGCTCCCATTGGCCGCCCGTCAGGTTGAGCGTGCGGCCGGCGTTGTCGATCTGGCCCCACAGCGAGACCATCCCCCCCAGGTTCTCGATCGGCCCCAGGTCATCGAGCGAGGTGATCGGGTCGAACTGCAGCCGCAGCAATCCGCCCGGCTGGGCCCGCATCACGCCACCCAGCCGGTGGAGGATGACATCGGCGTCGGCGATCTCCAGCCGGCCGCCGTCGCGGGCCTCGATCACGCCCTCGTTCACCAAGTTGAGCGGCGTCACGCGGAAGCTTGCCCCGAAACCGTCTCCCTCGGCCGCGATCACCCCCTGATTCACCGTGTTGGGCGACATGAACTGCGCACCGCTCTCGCCGATCAGCTCAACTCCCGCCCGCAGCCGCAGGCTCGAGTTGTATGTCGGCTGCACCCATCCGCCGCCGTGGCTCTTGAGGGCCACCGTGCCGGGACCTCGGAGCGCGACCGGGAAGTCGCCCTCGCGCGGCAGCAGCGAGCCGAACGATTCGATCGTGTGGCCCTGCAAGTAGACCGTGCCGCCGAGGACGCCGGTCTCGCCTGCGGGGACCACAAGGTCCTCCGTCAGGGTGGTATCGGCAATCAGAACCTCTGCCTCCGCCAACGGCGTCGACAGCAATGCGGCAGCGAGAACAACAACTTGTAGCACGCGGGGCGGCATGACCTAATCCCTGGCGAACCGGCGGCAAGCCAGCCGGGCTCATCGAATAGGCCTTCAATCTAACGACTGACCGGCGCCTGCGTCTACAATTCACGGAACCTCAACGATTCTTCGTAGCTACCAGACGTGTAGCGCGGTCAAATAGCGGTTTATCGGATCTGTCTGAGGCGATGACGGGGACCACGGTGGACGACGAACTAGTAGGAGGCGACCAGACAAACGCCACGGCGGGCGACGCGCCCATCGGCGGGCGGAGCTGGCTGCGTCGCGTGCGGCGGGGGTTGTTCCGCGGCGTGCTGACCGTGGCCGGCTTCTTGGTTTGCTACGCGCTGTTCCTGCTGGTGGGGCTGGTCCCGATGAACCGAGGCTACACGCCGCTCGCGGATGGGATCGAGGTATTTGTGCTGGAGAGCCCGGTTCACACCGACCTGATCCTGCCCATCAAGAACGACCTGTGGGACTGGAGCGGTTCGATCCCCGCCACCGACTTCCCGGAGAACCCCGCCTGGGCGACGCACTACGCCGTCGGCTGGGGCGACCGCGGCTTCTACCTCGAAACGCCCACCTGGGCCGAACTCAAGGTGAGCACCGCGCTGGTCGCCATGTTCTGGCCGAGCGACACCGTGGTGCACGTGTCGGCCTGCACGGCGCCCGACCCGCAGCGCGGCGCCGTGCGAGCCGTGCTGGCGCCGGACCAGTACCGCAAGCTGTGCGAGGAAATCGCCGCGTCGTTCGCCGGCGACCGGCCCGAGCGGATCGACTTCTCGTACGGGCGGTTCGATACGTTCTACAAGGCCGGCGGCGCCTACCACTGCTTCTACACGTGCAACAGCTGGGCCGGCGCCAAGCTGCAAGCGGCGGGCGTGTCGACACCGCTGTTCACGCCGCTGCCGGGACAGGTGGGGATGTATCTGGAGCCAGCGCCGCATGAATGAGCCTGCTAGCAGCCGATCGCCGCCGGGCGGCTAACGTGCGCGGCGAAGATTGGTCGATACCCGACCTACGGGCCGTCAGCGGGCGGCCGGGGCGACCACAGGGGGGCGAGATGCAGGTAGGCTCGGCAAGCGAGGGGTTGCTGCTCCAGCAGGCGAATCAGCGGCAGCAAGACCACGAGGTCCAGGCGGTGTTCAGCGAGGTGCTGCAGTCTGCCGGCCGGCAGGGATACGCGTCCGCAGGGCCGCGCGGCGACCACGCGCCGCTGGCCGAGAGCGCGTCGGCCGCGTGGGAGGACTGGTTCGACAGCCAGCGCGTCGGCGGCCGGTACGCCAGCGTCGAGGACGCCGGGCGGCTCCGATCGGGGTATAGTGAGCTGATCGCCCGCGCGCATGCCGAGGGCGGCTACGAGGCGCCCCGCCAGTTCCTCGATTCGCTCACGCCCGACGAGCTGGCCGTGGTGCAGCGCGTGCAGGCGCTGGCCGACCCGATCGACGTCGGCGCGCTGACCGAAGAGGGCGCGCTCAACCTGCTGCTGCCGCCTGCGGCGCAGGTCGACCTGAACCACGACGGCCTCACCCGCTCGGGCGTGGCGTACGGCATGCGGTTCCCGGACAGCAACACGCCGCCGGGCGTGGCGGCCGCGTGGGAGGAAGCCACCGCCGGCATGACGCTCGGCGAGCGGATGACCTACGAGCTGCAGATGCTGACCCCGCTGTTAACTGCCAACATCCACCTGAACCCCGACGGCACGTTCTCGCACCGCAGCGAGCCGGGCGACCCCGACTACCGCAACCCGTTCGCCGACCCCGGCTACTCGTACGCCCAGGCCGCACAGGACCAGCTAGACCACCTCGACTTCAGCCGGCCGTGGATCACCGCCGAGCAGTACGACCGCGGCGTGGCGTTCTGGTCACGGCTGAAGGAGTTGCTGGAGGGATAGGGTGGCGGAGGAAGCACTCCGCTGTCCGTTTCTTGTCGGTCGCCCCACCGGTCACTCGCTCCGCAGGATCTTCTCCATCTTCCTCCCCTTGGCGAGCTCGTCGACCAGCTTGTCCAGGTAGCGCACCTTCTGGGTGAGGGGGTTCTCGATCTCCTCGACCCGGTAGCCGCAGATCACGCCGGTGATGAGGTGCGCGTTGGGGTTGAGCTTGGCGGCGTCGAAGAACTCCTCGAACGTGGCGGCGCCCTTGATGTGCTTCTGCAGCGTGCGCTCGGTGAAGCCGGTCAGCCACTTGATCACCTGATGCAGCTCGTCCACGGAGCGGCCCTTCTTCTCGACCTTCGTCACGTAGTGCGGATACACCGACGAGAAGGTCATCAAGGCGATACGCTCGTCTTGCGATTTGGCCATGGCCG